>CALSAU010000060.1:0-9132 GCA_943372985.1 Polaromonas sp. YR568
CGCATGACCAAAGCCCACGAATTCGATCCCCAGCTGCTCAGTGAAGTGGCCGCGCTGCCGGCCTTGCCGGGGGTGTACCGCTACTTCGACGCCGAAGGCGGCGTGCTGTACGTGGGCAAGGCCCGCAACCTGAAGAAGCGGGTGGTCAACTATTTCCAGAAGAACCACGGGGGCACCCGCATCGGTCACATGGTGACCAAGATCGCCCGCATGGAAACCACGGTGGTGCGCTCGGAGGCCGAGGCGCTGCTGCTCGAAAACAACCTGATCAAGACGCTGAATCCCCGGTTCAATATCCTGTTCCGTGACGACAAGAGCTACCCCTACCTCAAGCTCACCGGTGCGCGTACCGCCGAAGAGGGCAGCGCACCGACGGCACAGGTGTTCCCCCGCATCGCCTACTACCGTGGTGCGGTGGAGAAAAAGCACCGCTACTTCGGTCCTTACCCGAGCGCGTGGGCGGTGAAGGACACCATCCTGCTGCTGCAAAAGGTGTTCAGGTTGCGCACCTGTGAAGACACCGTGTTCAACAACCGCACCCGGCCCTGCCTGCTGTACCAGATCAAGCGCTGCTCGGCACCCTGTGTGGGCCATGTGTCACCAGAACAATACGCGCTGGACACGGCCAATGCCGAGCGCTTTTTGCAGGGGCAGGCGCAGGAGGTGTTGACGGCGCTGGAGAGCAAGATGCTGGCGCACGCAGACCGGCTGGAGTTCGAGCAGGCCGCGGAGCTGCGTAATCAGATGTCGGCACTGTCCAAGGTGCTGCATCAGCAGTCCATGGAGACCGGTGGTGACAAGGATGTCGACATCCTCGCGGTGAAGGTGCAGGGCGGCAAGGCCTGCGTGAACCTGGCGATGGTGCGGGGCGGTCGCCACCTCGGGGACAGGCCGTACTTTCCGACCCATGTGGAAAACGCCACCGATGCTGCGGCGCTGGATACCGAACTGGCGACTGATGGGGCTGTAGCACCTGCCGGCAAATCGCTGGAAGCCCTGGTGCTGGAGGCCTTCATTGCCCAGCACTACATCGATGTGACGGTGCCACCCACGCTGGTGTGCAGCGAGCCAGTGGACCGCGAACTCATCGACGCTCTGGTGGCGCAAGTGGGCAGCAAGGTGCACGTGGTTCATCAGCCGCGCGAGCAGCGTCGCATCTGGCTGGAGATGGCACAGAAAAACGCTGGCCTGCAACTGGCCCGGCTGCTGGCCGAGCAGGGTTCGCAGCAGGCGCGCACCCGCGCGCTGGCCGAGGCGCTGGACCTGTCCCTCGACAGCCTCGACACCTTGCGCGTTGAGTGCTTCGACATCTCACACACTGCGGGCGAGTCCACCCAGGCCTCGTGCGTGGTGTTTCAGGGCCACAAGATGGTCAACAGCGAGTACCGCCGTTACAACATCGACGGCATCACGCCGGGCGATGACTACGCTGCCATGCGCCAGGTGCTGACCCGCCGCTACACCAAGCTGGCCGAGGCGGTGCGCAACCCCGATACGCAGGCCGGTGTCCGCCTGCCCGACTTGGTGCTGGTCGATGGCGGCAAGGGTCAGGTGTCGATGGCGCGCGAGGTGTTTGAGGAGCTGGGCTTGGACCTGGGTCTGATCGCCGGCGTCGAAAAAGGCGAGGGTCGCAAGGTGGGCCTGGAGGAACTTGTGTTTGCCGATGGGCGCGACAAGGTCTACCTGGGCCGCGATTCGGCCGCACTGATGCTGATTGCGCAGATTCGCGACGAGGCGCACCGCTTTGCCATCACCGGCATGCGTGCCAAGCGCGACAAGGTGCGCACGGGCGGCAGCAAGCTGGAAGACATTGCCGGTATTGGTCCGAGAAAGCGCGCCAGCCTGCTGCAGCGCTTCGGTGGCATCCGCGGCGTGGCATCGGCCAGCGTGGAAGACATCGCGTCGGTGGAAGGCATCTCGCGCGATCTGGCCGAGGAGGTTTACCGCGCCTTACATTGACTGCATTGGCGGTTATTGTGAAGAGCAGGAAGGGGCTGGGGCCCTCAAGTCAGACGTATTCGCGCAACGGAATGCAGCTATTCGGCGTCACTGACGGTAACGACACCCCGCTGTTGAGCGTGACGCGCAGGGCTCGTGCCAAAATCAGGCGATATGTTCCTGACCATCCCTACCCTAATGACCTGGACGCGCATCGTCGCGATTCCGCTCATTGTGGGCATTTTCTATATTGATATTGACCCACAAAAAGCCAACCTGATTGCCACGGTCATGTTCGTGGTGTTCGCTGCGACGGACTGGTTAGATGGCTTTCTTGCCCGCAAGTTGAACCAGACGTCGTCGTTCGGCGCTTTCCTGGATCCCGTCGCAGACAAATTTCTTATCTGCGCCTCTCTGTTGGTGTTAGTGCATTTGGATCGGATCGACGTTTTTGTAGCACTCATCATCATCGGCCGCGAGATCGCTATCTCCGCCTTACGTGAATGGATGGCCATCATAGGCGCAACCAAAAGCGTGGCGGTCCACATGCTGGGCAAGGTCAAAACTGCTGTACAGATGGTAGCTATACCGTTCCTCCTCTACGATGGATATCTGTTTAAGGTTATAGACACCAACGAATGGGGCACCTGGCTGATCTGGCTGTCGGCCATTCTCACGGTGTGGTCGATGGTGTACTACCTGCAAAAGGCCATCCCGGAAATCCGGGCCCGCGCCAAGTAGCAGCACCTGTGTGGCGCTGTTGAATTGACTTGACCGTGAGTTCCACGTCTTCCGCCGGAGCGCCCGTGTCGCTGGTGCTCCGCGCCATGCCGGCGGTGTTCGTGCTGATCTGGAGCACCGGCTTCATCGTGGCCAAGTTCGGCCTGCCTTACGCGCCGCCGCTGACCTTTCTGGCACTGCGCTATTTTCTGTCCATCGTCTGTTTTCTGGTGTGGATCCGCGCCTCGGGTGCGATCTGGCCGGCTCGTGGCAGGCAATGGCTGCATCTGGCCGTGACGGGTGTGTTGATGCACGCTGGCTACCTGGGCGGCGTCTGGGTGGCGGTGAAGGCCGGCATGGGCTCCGGTCTGGCGGCGCTGATTGTGGGCCTGCAGCCGGTGCTGACTGCGGTATGGGTGTCGTGGGCCTCAGGCGATGGTGGCGATGGCGGTGGTGAGGGCAGGGTGCAGCCGCGCCAGTGGGCTGGTCTGGTCCTTGGTCTGGCCGGGCTGCTGCTCGTGGTGTCCGGCAAGTTCGGAAGCAGCCAGGAGGTGACGCTGCTCACTCTGCTCGCGACAGTGCTGGCCCTGCTCAGCATCACGGCGGGCACGCTGTACCAGAAGCGCTACCTGAAGCCGACCGATGTACGCACCGCCAGTGCCATCCAGCTGATGGCCGCGCTGGCCGTGACGCTGCCGCTGACCCTGCTGGAGAGCGAGGCTATTGTGTGGAACAGCCATTTCATCGGGGCCATGGTGTGGGCGGTGCTGGTGCTGACCTTGGGCGGCGGTTCGCTGCTTTATCTGCTGATTCAGCGCGGCGCCGCGACGTCTGTCACCAGCCTGCTGTATCTGGTGCCACCCACCACGGCGGCAATGGCGTGGCTGCTGTTCAATGAACCGATCACCGCCATCACGCTGGTGGGCACGGCACTCACCGCGATCGGCGTGAGCCTCGTGGTGCGGGCTGCAGCGCCGCAGGCGGGGTAGTGCCCCACGGGGCATCGCGGAACTCGGCCACCAGGTGGTCAATCAGCAGGCGAATGCGCTGGGGCTGACCGGGTCGGTAGGGGGCCAGCCAGTGGATGTCGGCGTCGGGCATGGTGTAACACGGCAGCACCCGCAGCAGTTGGCCACTGGCCAGTTGCGGCGCAATGTCCCACAGGCTGCGCAGCATGATGCCGCGACCTTGCAGGCACCAGTCGCGCACCAGCTCGCCGGAGTTGCTCGACATCGGGCCCGACACCTGGATTCGTTCTGGCGTTTTTTCCCGCTCCTTCTGCAGCGTCCAGGTGTCAAAGCGTTGACCGGGTGCGTTGCCGTTTTCGCGCACCGTGAGGCACGCGTGCTGCCGCAGTTCGCTCAGCACCTTGGGTGCGCCGTGGTGGCGCAGGTACTCTGGCGCGGCCACCAGCACCCGCTGGTTGCGCGCCAGCCGCCGGGACACCCATTGCGCCGCTGGGCCGCTTTGCACCGACCACAACCAGATAGCGCCGTCGAAGCCGTTTTGTGCGAGGTCGGGCAACTGTTCGGTCAGCTGCACCTGAATCTCCACGCGCGGGTAGCGCTGCTGGAAGCGGGCCAGCGCCGGGCCCAGCCACAGGCGGCCAAAGCCCAGCGTGGCGGCCAGCCGTATCAGACCGGTGGGTTCGGTTTTGCGCTCCTGCAGTTCTTCTTCCAGTGCGACAAATCCCTGCAGCAGCACCTGCGCGCGCTCACACACGGTTTCACCTTCGGCCGTGGGGCTCACGCGCCGGGTGGTACGCTGAAACAGGCGCTGGCCCAGCGTGGCCTCCAGCGCTGCCAGCCGTTTGGTTACTGCGGAGGGCGTGAGCCCCATCTGGCTGGCCGCCCCCGCGAGGCTGCCGGTGTCGCGAACCGCCAGCACCAGCGTCAGATCCATGCGTTCCATTGTTTCCATTTAAGAAATAATCGATTGCCTGATTATTGCTTGAATCGATCCCGCCGTTTACTCACACTTCCCTCATGCCATTCAACGACTCCATGCCCTTCATGCTGATCGCCATCCTTGCGATGCTGAGGTGCGTCACGCGGGGCCGCTTCGATGTTTGAAGGATTCAGCATCGCTGACATTGCTGGCCCCGCCGGAACGCTGCGCACGCGGCGCCTGGGCACTGGCTCCCCCTTGTTGCTGCTGCACGGACATCCGCAGAGCCATGCCATGTGGCATGCCGTGGCACCTGCGCTGGCGCAGAAACACACCGTGGTGCTGATGGACCTGCGCGGTTATGGCGACTCGGCCCGGGTGCAAGGCGATGCCGCGCACGAGGCGTATTCCAAACGCGCCATGGCCGAAGACGCCATGGCCGTGATGCAGTTCCACGGCTTCACGCGCTTCCAGGTGTTGGCGCATGACCGCGGCGCGCGCGTGGCCCATCGCCTCGCGATGGATCACCCCGAGGCGGTGCAGCGGCTGATGCTGCTGGACATCGCGCCCACGCTGGCCATGTACGAGCACACCTCAGACGCATTTGCGCGCGCCTACTGGCACTGGTTCTTCCTGATCCAGCCACCACCGCTGCCAGAAGCGCTGATTGAATCTGACCCGGTGCGCTATCTGCGCAGCGTGATGGGCAAGCGCCATGCGGGCCTGTCCGCCTTTACCCCCGAGGCGCTGGCCGAATACGAGCGCTGCATCCGGATTCCCGGCACGGCGACCGGTATTTGTGAGGACTACCGCGCCTCTGCCAGCGTGGACCTGCAGCATGACCGCGACGACGTGGCTGCGGCACGCCGCCTGTCGCAACCACTGCGAGTGCTGTGGGGCGAGCATGGCACCGTTGGCACCTGTTTTGATGTGCTCGCCCTGTGGCGCGAGCGCGCTGTCGATGTGTCTGGCCGCAGCCTGCCCTGCGGCCATTACATCGCCGAAGAATCTCCCGCCATGCTGTTGGCGGAAGCCCTTGAATTTTTTGAAACCTGAACCTGAGGAGACATCCATGAGCACCAGCAACCCCACCGCCGGCACCACCGGTAAAAAGCGCATTGCCGTCATCGCCGGCGACGGCATCGGCAAGGAAGTCATGCCCGAGGGCGTTCGCGTCATGGAGGCTGCGGCCGTCAAGTACGGCATCGACCTGCAGTTCGACCACTTCGATTTTTCGAGCTGGGATTACTACGAGAAGCACGGCCAGATGCTGCCCGACAACTGGAAAGACCAGATCGGTGGCCACGACGCCATTTACTTCGGTGCCGTCGGCTGGCCCGAGAAGATTGCAGACCATGTGTCGCTGTGGGGCTCGCTGCTGCTGGTCCGCCGCGAGTTCGACCAGTACATCAACCTGCGTCCTGCACGCCTGATGCCCGGCATCATCGCGCCAGTGGTGCGCCGCGACGGCAGCGCCCGGGCGCCAGGCGAGATTGATTTCTACATCGTCCGCGAAAACACCGAGGGCGAATATTCCAGCATCGGCGGCAAGGCTTTCCCCGGTACGGATCGCGAGTTCGTGCTGCAGGAATCCGTGTTCACCCGCATCGGCGTGGACCGCGTGCTCAAGTTCGCGTTTGAGCTGGCACAGTCGCGCCCCAAGAAGCACCTGACCAGCGCCACCAAGTCCAACGGCATTTCGATCTCCATGCCTTACTGGGACGAGCGTGTGGCCGAGATGGCAAAGAACTATGCCGACATCAAGCTCGACAAATTCCACATCGACATTCTGACGGCGCACTTCGTGCAACGCCCGGACTTCTTCGACGTGGTGGTGGCCAGCAATCTCTTTGGCGACATTCTGAGTGACCTCGGCCCCGCGTGCACCGGCACCATCGGCATTGCACCCAGTGCCAACCTGAACCCCGAGCGCAAGTTCCCCTCGCTGTTCGAGCCCGTGCATGGTTCGGCCCCCGACATCGCCGGACGCGGGCTCGCCAACCCCATTGGCCAAATCTGGTGCGGCGCCATGATGCTGGAGTTCCTCGGGCACAAGGCTGCGCACGATGGTGTGCTGGCAGCCATCGAGAAGGTGCTCAGCCCCGGCAGCGGCGCGCCGCGCACGCCCGATCTGGGTGGCAAGGCCGGCACCGCAGATGTCGGCAAGGCCATTGCAGCTGCTGTTGCAAGCGCCTGAACGGGTTTTCTGTCAAGCCTCAAAATCACATGTCGTGCACAGCGGCGGGCGCGGAAGGCGTGAAAAAAACGTCTAGAATCCGCGTCCGCACGTTGTAAAAGCTTGTTGCTGTATTGACAGGTCGGAGCCCCATCGCTCTAATTGAACACAGCAGCCAACCTGCACATGCCGCTCCCGCTGACACCCCCACCACTGTGTCCCGGGAGATATTTTTTGAGACATCCAGATTAACTCACCCATCTACGAGGGGCTCCTTGTGAACAAGACTGAACTGATCGAGCACATTGCAAAGCATGCAGACATTTCCAAAGCCGCAGCCACCCGTGCGCTGGAATCCACCATCGGCGCCGTCAAGACCACGCTGAAAAAAGGAGGCTCTGTGTCTCTGGTGGGTTTTGGCACCTTTGCCGTTGGCAAGCGCGCTGCCCGCACCGGCCGCAATCCACGAACCGGCGATGCGATTAAAATCAAGGCAGCCAAGGTTCCCAAGTTCCGTCCGGGCAAAGCGCTCAAAGACGCATTGAACTGATGAACAGTGTTTGAGTGGGGTGCTTAGCTCAGTTGGTAGAGCAGCGCCCTTACACGGCGTAGGTCGGCGGTTCGAGCCCGTCAGCACCCACCACCATCTCAAAAGGCGAACCTGGTTCGCCTTTTTTGTTGTTGGGCTTCCGGTATATCCCCACGCAGTCGCACAGGAATTTCGAGATGTTTGATTTCATTCGCAAGCACACCAGAATCACCATGGTGCTGTTGTTTGTGTTGATCGTTCCGTCCTTCGTCCTTTTCGGTCTGGAGGGCTACAACCCGTCCAGCGAAACCGGTACGACGGTGGCCAAGGTCGACGGCAAGAGCATCGTTCAGGGCGAATGGGACCGCGCCCATCAGCTCGAGGTGGATCGTGTGCGCGAAAGCATGCCCTCGCTCGACGTCAAACTGCTCGATTCACCCGAGGCGCGCTACGGCACGCTGGAGCGCCTGGTGCGCGACCGCGTGATCGCTGCCGCCGCAGAGAAATTCCGTCTCACCACCAGCGACCAGCGCCTGGCGCGTGAGCTGCAGCAGAGCCCCGAGATCGCCTCGCTGCGCCGCGCAGACGGCACGATGGACATGGAGCGTTACCGCCAGGTGCTCGGCTCGCAGGGCATGACGCCAGAAATGTTTGAGGCCAATGTCCGCAACGACCTGTCGCTGCGCCAGGTGCTCGGTGGTGTCGGCGTCAGCGGCTTTGCGCCTACTGCAGCGGCCGATGCGGCGCTCAATGCCTATTTCCAGCGCCGTGAAATCCAGCTGGTGCGCTTCAGTGCGGCTGATTTCGCCGGCAAGCTCAACCCTTCAGACGCTGATCTGGAGCAGTACTACAAGGCCAACGAGAAGCTGTTCCAGGCACCCGAGCAAGCCAGCATTGAATATGTGCAGCTTGATCTGGAGGCCGTGACAAAAGGCATCAGCGTCAACGATGCCGATCTCAGAACCTATTACGAGCAAAACGCCCAGCGCTTGAGCAGCGCGGAAGAGCGCCGCGCCAGCCACATCCTGATCTCGGCAGCCAAGACCGCCAGCGCCACCGAGCGTGAGAAGGCCAAGGCCAAAGCCGAAGAGCTGCTCTCAGCCGCGCGCAAGGCACCCGACAGCTTTGCCGACCTGGCCAAGAAGAATTCGCAAGACCCGGGCTCTGCACCTTCCGGTGGTGACCTTGACTTCTTCGCCCGTGGCGCCATGGTCAAGCCATTCGAGGACGCCGCTTTCAAGCTGAAGAAGGGCGAGATCAGCGGTGTGGTCGAGTCCGATTTCGGTTATCACATCATCAAGCTCACCGACATCAAGGCGCCCAAGCAGCGCTCGTTTGAAGAGATGAAGCCCGAACTGGAAGCCGAGCTGAAGAAGCAGCAGGCACAGACGAAGTTTGCTGAAACCGCCGAAGCCTTCACCAACGGTGTGTACGAGCAGTCCGACGCGCTCAAGCCTGTGGCCGATCGCCTCAAGCTGGAAGTCAAGACGGCCACCGGCGTGACCCGCCAGCCGCAGCCCGGAACCACCGGCGTGCTGGCCAATGCCAAGTTCCTGGGTGCACTGTTCGCCCCCGACGCTGTTGAGAAAAAACGCAACACCGAAGCCGTCGAAACGGCGCCGAGCCAGCTGGTGTCGGGCCGCATCGTGCAGTACACACCGGCACGCACCCAGCCTTTCGCTGAGGTGAAGGCCACCGTGCGCCAGCGCTGGATCGCCGAGCGCAGTGCAGAAGAAGCACGTAAAGAGGGCGCGGCACGCCTGGCGGCCTGGAAGGCATCGCCCGCTGCGGCGACCGGCCTGTCGCCTGTGGTGACGGTCTCGCGTGACCAGACGCAGAACTTGCCATCGCCCATCATCGACGCCGCCCTGCGCGCCGATGG
>CALSAU010000061.1:0-9026 GCA_943372985.1 Polaromonas sp. YR568
TCAGCACTCGCTTCGGGTTTGACCTCGAAGATGTTCTGCCCCTGAATGCCGCCGGTGGCGGGCGCAGCGGCCGCTGCCGCAGGCGCTGCTGCGGGTGCAGGCGCCTGGGCAATGGCCAACCCGCTCAGGGCCGCGGCGGCCAGAAAAACTGCAAACTTTGCACGCACCATGACTCGGGCCTCCGTCAGTTTATTTCGGGGCCGTCGTACGGCTGTACTCGTTCTGCGTGTACTGGGCACGGGCCTTCAGGGCCTGCTCCCAGCTGGTCTTGTCGCCGGCTTTCCAGCCTGGCTCAGCGTACTTGGTCTCGACGCCCTTGAACGGCGGCACATCGCTCTTGACGCCGCCCATGCCCTGCGGCTTGTCGCCGCAGGCAGACAGACCAACCACGGCCACCAGTGCCGAGACGAGTGTGAGGGTTCTGGTCATCACGACTTTGCTCCTGCAGGTGGATTGCCCGCTTGCTTGGAACCGTAGGCAGTGCCCCAGCCCCAGACTTCAGCACCCTTGCCGCGCTGGACCACGCGGGCACGGAAGATGTCCGCCACCACGTCGCCATCACCAGCGAGCAGCGCCTTGGTCGAGCACATCTCGGCACAGGCGGGCAGCTTGCCCTCGGCCAGACGGTTGCGGCCGTACTTCTCGAACTCGGCCTGGCTGCCGTTGGCTTCAGGGCCACCGGCGCAGAAGGTGCACTTGTCCATCTTGCCGCGTACCCCGAAGGTGCCCGAAGCCGGGAACTGGGGTGCGCCGAACGGGCAGGCATAGGAGCAATAGCCGCAGCCAATGCAGATGTCCTTGTCGTGCAGCACCACACCTTCGTCGGTGCGGTAGAAGCAGTTGACCGGGCACACCGCCATGCAAGGTGCATCGCTGCAGTGCATGCAGGCCACCGAAATGGAGCGCTCGCCAGGAACGCCGTCATTGAGCGTGACCACGCGGCGGCGGTTCACGCCCCAGGGAACTTCATGCTCGTTTTTGCAGGCTGTCACGCAGCCGTTGCACTCAATGCAACGCTCAGCGTCGCAGACGAATTTCATCCGTGCCATTTTTGTGTCCTCTTATGCTTTCTCGACGTTGCAGACCGTCGTCTTGGTTTCCTGCATCATCGTGACGCTGTCGTAACCGTACGTGGTGGCCGTGTTGATGGCCTCACCGCGAACCACCGGTGCAGCACCGTTCGGGTAGTAAGCCAGCATGTCGGCGCCTTGCCAGCGACCCGAGAAGTGGAAGGGCAGGAACACGGTATCCGGTCCCACACGCTCGGTCACGAGAGCCTGCACGTTCAGGCGTGCGCCGGTTGGCGTGCTGACCCAGGCGCGTTCGCCGTTGCGGATGCCTTTTTCGGCAGCCACTTTCGGGTTGATCTCGACGAACATTTCCTGCTGCAGCTCGGCCAGCCACGGGTTGGAGCGGGTTTCCTCGCCACCACCCTCGTACTCGACCAGACGACCGGAGGTCATCACCAGCGGGAACTTCTCGTGCACCTTGTCGGCGATGTTCTTCTGCTGGATCGTCTTGTACAGCGTTGGCATGCGCCAGAACGCCTTCTTGTCGTCGTGCGTCGGGTACTTGGCCTGCAGGTCAGCGCGGTTGCCATACAGCGGCTCGCGGTGCTGCGGAATCGCATCCGGGAAGTTCCACACCACAGCTCGCGCCTTGGCGTTGCCGAACGGATGGCAACCGTGGTTCTTCATCGCCACGCGGATGATGCCGCCCGACGAATCGGTCTTCCAGTTCTTGCCCTCGGCAGCGGTCTTCTCGGCGTCGGTGAGCTCATCCCACCAACCCAGCTTCTTGAGCAGCAGATGGTCGAATTCGGGGTAACCGGTGGTGATGTCAGCACCCTTGGAGTGGGAGCCGTCTTCTGCCAGCAGGTTCTTGCCGTCTTTCTCGACACCAAAGTTGGCGCGGAAGTTACCGCCGCCATCCATGACGTGACGGGAGGTGTCGTACAGGTTGGCGGAGCCGGGGTGCTTCATTTCTGGCGTGCCGTAGCAGGGCCATGGCAGACCGAAATAGTCACCCGTGGTGTCGTAACCCGTTTCCTTGTCCTTGCCGCCCTTGGATTTGAGCGTCTTGATGTCGAACAGGTGCATGTTGCGCATGTGCGCTTTCAGGCGCTCAGGGCTCTGGCCGGTGTAACCGATGGTCCACACGCACTTGTTGATCTCGCGCAGGATGTCTTCTGGCACGGGCTCGTCCATGCCTTTGACCTTCTGCATCTTGTAGTTCTTGGACAGCTCTTTGGCGAAGCCCAGCTTCTCGGCGAACTGATGCATGATCATGTGGTCGCTGCGGCTTTCCCACAGCGGCTCGATGACCTTCTCGCGCCACTGAATGGAACGGTTGGAAGCCGTCACCGAGCCGGTGGTTTCGAACTGAGTGGCCGCTGGCAGCAGGTAGACCGCACGGTTCGGGTTGAGGTCTTCGGCCTTGCCCGGCATGGCTGCCATGGCGGCAGTGGCCGATGGATACGGGTCGATCACGACCAGCAGGTCCAGCTTGTCCATGGCCCGCTTCATCTCCAGACCACGGGTCTGCGAGTTGGGTGCATGACCCCAGAAGAACACGCCGCGCAGGTTCGGGTCCTGGTCGATCAGCTCGTTCTTTTCGAGCACACCGTCGACCCAGCGCGACACCGTGATGCCGGGCTTGCCCATCATGGCTGCCGATGCGTAGCGGGCCTTGATCCAGTCGAAGTCCACGCCCCAGGTCTTGGCGAAGTGTTTCCACGAGCCTTCAGCCAGACCATAGTAGCCTGGCAGCGAGTCCGGGTTCGGGCCGACATCGGTTGCGCCCTGCACGTTGTCATGACCGCGAAAGATGTTGGTGCCGCCGCCGGACACGCCGACGTTGCCCAGCACCAGTTGCAGAATGCACGAAGCGCGGACGATAGCGTTGCCATGGGTGTGCTGGGTCTGGCCCATGCACCACACAATGGTGGAAGGACGGTTCTTGGCCATCATCTCGGCAGCCATGTAGACCTGCTTCTCGGGCACACCGCAGGCCTCTTCGACCTTGTCCGGCGTCCACTTGGCCATGACCTCTTCCTTGACCTTCTCCATGCCGTAGACGCGGTCGTTGATGTACTTCTTGTCTTCCCAGCCGTTCTTGAAGATGTGGTACAGCATGCCGAACAGGAACGGAATGTCCGAACCGGAACGGATGCGGATGTACTCGTCGGCGCGCGCGGCGGTGCGGGTGAAGCGTGGATCCACCACGATCATCTTGCAGCCGGTCTCCTTGGCGTGCAGCATGTGCAGCAGGCTCACGGGGTGCGCCTCGGCAGCGTTCGAACCGATGTACAACGCGCACTTGCTGTTCTGCATGTCGTTGTACGAATTGGTCATGGCGCCATAGCCCCATGTGTTGGCCACGCCAGCCACTGTGGTGGAGTGGCAGATACGCGCCTGGTGGTCACAGTTGTTGGTGCCCCAGAAGCTCACGAACTTGCGCAGCAGATAGGCCTGCTCGTTGTTGTGCTTGGACGAACCCACGAAGTAAACGGAATCAGGGCCGCTGGCCTTGCGCAGTTCCTGCATGCGGGCGGTGATCTCGTTCAGCGCCACGTCCCAGCTGATGCGCTCGTACTTGCCGTTGACCAGCTTCATCGGGTAGCGCAGGCGGTACTCGCCATGGCCATGCTCGCGCAGCGCAGCACCCTTGGCGCAGTGGGCACCGAGGTTGATCGGGGAATCGAACACCGGCTCCTGGCGGACCCAGACGCCGTTTTCCACCACGGCATCGACCGCGCAGCCCACCGAGCAGTGGGTGCACACCGTGCGTTTGACTTCAATCTTGCCAGTGCCGTCGCCCGCACCTGGCGTGGCCGCCTTGGCCTTCTTCACCAGCGTCAGCTGGGTCGCCGCGAGACCCACGCCCACGCCAAGACCGGAGCGGCGCAGGAAGGCGCGGCGGTCCATGGTCGGCAGAGCGCCAGACAGCCCGCGCGAGAGGCTTTGCACAAAACGCGTGGAGCCTGCGCGGTGCGCAGGATGAACATCATTGGATTTTTTCGTGAGCAGCATGAAGCTCTCCGTAGAGGGTGAATCGATTAGATACGCGTGGTTTTGTAGTAATGCTTGACATGCTCGGAGAGCGTGTAGCCACCGCCTTTTTCAGGGGCTGGCTTCAGGGTCTCCACAGCTTCAGCCTGCAGGGCTGGCGCACCGGGCAATGCCACCACGGCGGCAGCGGCGGCACCCGTGACGGCTGCACCAAAAAAGAAACCCCGGCGTGAGGGTTTGGGTTGACTGTCGTTCATTTCGGTCTCCTGGAAAGCAAAGGCGGTACGTGAGCTGAACCTATGTTCTTGTTTGCATACTTTACGTCAGAGTAGGGCTTCAACCAATGTGATAACCCGCACAAGACTCTGCACCAAAAAGGTAAGTAATCTTATCGTTGCGATGCACTGTCTTCATGCATGCAAGTGTCTCAAATTGAGATAAATGGGGACTAGTGAAAACCCTTTGAATCACCGTTACGCCACACCCTTCACGCCCATGAAGCGCGCGGGGAACACAAAGGGAAAACAGGGTCGAAAGCGTTACAGGGTAAACGCGTGAAGCAACTCAGACGAGCATGTCGAAACCCTGGGTTTCGACGCTGACAAAGTGCCCGGTGAAAGCGGCGAGTGCGCGGTAAAAACGCGCTGCCGGATGCGCAGCCACCGCGTCACACATGGCCGGCACCCAGGCCTGCACGTGACGGGTGTAGAACTCGCGCTGCCGGGTGAGATTGGCCACCGCCACATCATCGCCGGCAATCAGGTAGCGCATCACCTCGAAGACATAAGACACATGGTCTTCGGTTTCGAACATGGCTTCATCGCGCATGAGCCCGAGGGCGGCAATGTCTTCACGCAGCAGGGCCAGCGGCTTTTCGTTGAGAAATCCGCTCAGGTAATGAGAACCAAAGAGGTACACATCAGGCTTGCCGACACCGCCGAACAGCGCTTCATACTCGCGCTGGATGTCGGCAAGCGGCATCTCGCGCGCTGCGGCCACCACATCGCGCCAGGAGCTTTCCAGCAGCGCACCTGCGGCGGGCGCTTCGGTCACGGCCACGCGCAGGTTCTCATGCAGCTCGGCGGAGGGCGCAGCGTAGTACAGCGCAGCCAGCAGGCCATAGACCTCGGCGCGGGCGGTTTCCTCGTCGAGGGTGGAAGTTGAAACGGGAGTGGAGACAGGAGCTTGCGTCATGGCTTGCGGGTTCTTCAGCGGATGTCGGTGATCTTGGTTTCGCTCTCGGCCGAGTACAGGTCGATCACGCGGCAGTCGCCGCACATCTTCAGGCGGTCGGCAGCGGCGCCCTGGAACATCGCATGCCCCGCCAGCTTGCCCAGCATGGACTCGATCGCCTTGAGCGTGCCGAAGGGCTTGCTGCAGCGGATGCACTGGTAAGGCTGGGATTCATTGAGGACGCGGGCTTCCTTGCGCTGCGGCGTGAGCAGCAGGCGCGGCTCCAGCGTGATGGCGTTCTCGGGGCAGGTGCTGGCGCACAGGCCGCACTGCACGCAGTTCTTCTCGATGAAGCGCAGCTGCGGCCGATCGGGGTTGTCCTGCAGCGCGCTGGCCGGGCAGGCGCTGACGCAGCTCAGGCACAGCGTGCAGGTGTCGGCGTTGACCTTCAGACTGCCGAACGGCGAGCCCTTGGCAGGCAATGTCACCGCCTCTGGCAGCGGTGCGAGCGCATGGCTCATCAGGTGGTCGAGCGCCATGTCGAGCGTGCTGCGCTTTTCCTGCACCACTGCAAACCGGGCCGTGGCCGAAGGTACAGCCGGGCGTGCGCGGCTCAGGGCCTGCAGTGCGGCGTCGAGGGTCTTCAGTGCCTCATCGCCCGACGCACTGGCGCGCACCAGCTGGAAATGCACACCGGCATAGCCCATGCCGTTGAGCAGGGCCTGCGCCACATTCATCTGCTCGGCAAGGCCTTCCAGGTAGGCGGGCGCCTCTTCGTCTGTGACCAGCACCGCCACCTGCGATGCGCCGAGGGCAATGGCACTGAGCCACAAATCAATGCCGGCACTGGCGGTGTGCCACAGCGGCTGCGGAATCACGTTGGCGGGCACGCCGCGCACGGCCTTGTTGAGCTGGGCCGCACGTCCCAGTGCTTCCACCGTCTGCTGGCCCTGCGTCTGGCTGTGCAGCAGCAGCACCGGATGGGTACCGCCCACCTTGGTGTAGGTGGAGAGCAGTGTTTTCAGGCGCACGCCCTGCTCGCTGGCACGCGGGTAGGCATAAGTCAGCGCGCCGGTCGGGCAGACCGTGGTGCAGGCCCCGCAGCCCACACACAGGTTGGGGTTGACGACGATCTGCTGGCGGCTTTTCTCGCTGCGAATGGCCTGCGCCGAGCAGATGTCCACGCAGGCATTGCAGCCCACGGTTTCGTTGCGGCTGTGGGCGCACAGCTTCTGCTTGTAGGCAAAAAACTTCGGCTTCTCGAACTCGCCCACCAGTTCGCGCAGCTTCATCACGGCCGGCAGCAGGCCCGGCGAAGCCAGACCTGCCGAGGCGTTGACGGCGAAGTAGCCCTGCGGCGGCGCATGCAGGCCGATCAGCGGCGTGGCGCCGAGGTCGAGCACGGTATCGAAAGTTTCGGAAACCTTTTTCGCTTCGCGGGTGAAGTCGATGGCGCCGGCCACCTTGCACACCGCCACGCAGTCGCGGTGGGCCGTGCATTTGTCGGCATTGACCTGGTAGCTGAGATCAATCGCACCTTCGGGGCAGGCCGTCACACAGGCGTTGCAGCGTGTGCAGAGGTCGAGGTCAATCGCGTTGCTCTTTTGCCAGGCGGCTTCAAACGCACCCAGCCAGCCAGTCAAAGACAACTGTTCGCCGCTGATCACGGGGTACTTGCGCTCCTGCGCCGGGAACCCTTGTTGCGGCTGGGCGGACACGCCCTGCGCAAAGATCGTCACGTCCAGCGTGTCGGCCACCAGCGCTGCAACCTGCTCGGCCCGGTCCAGAGGGCCGACGATGAGCAGGCGGCCGCTGCTTTTGTAAGTCACGGTGGCCACCGGCTCCGCATCGGGCAGGTGCGATGCGGCCAGCAATGCGGCGATCTTGGGGCTGGCGCTGGCGCCGTCCTTGCTCCAGCCGCCGGTTTCGCGAATGTTGACAAACTTGATCACGGAGGTGACGCCCTCGGTCTGGCTGGCCACCTCGGCGAAGACGCGTTTTTCCTGGGTGCAGGCCACCACGACGTCGTCGCCCGATGTCATGGCTTTCTGGAAACTGCCGATCTCGCGCCGGCACAGGGCCGAGTGCAGGGTCAGTTTTTCATTCAGTGCCGCGCCCAGCGTGGGGGGCTGGAGCGGCATGGTCTGGTTGCAGTCGCAAATCAGTGTGGGCATGGTGCTGTGGGCTGGCTTCTGCGCCCGAAACGGGAACAGGCTGGCTGGTATCGGTATCTGGAAAACCGGAAGACCCCGGAACGAGGGAGGGGTCTGAAGCTCCGGAGGGACCGGCTGGCAACGCCACCGGGGACTGGGAGGACTGTGCCACGCTTTCGCTGTCTGGCGGGTACGCACTTTCCCCCGCTGGCGGGGTGGCAACTTCGTTCTTTTGGTCGCCCTTCTGGTCGTCTTTCTTGTCTTCTTCCTTGTCCTCGCCGAACAGGTTCAGAAACTTGGCGCTGGTCATTTGCCGGAGCATGGACTCCGGGATCGGCTCGGACACGGAGTAGTCGTCGATGTAAATGTCCAGACCGTCCATCACGTTGAAGTGCGGGTCGGCAAAGAGCTTTTTCATCGCGGCGTTGCGCACTTCATGGCCGACATCGCCGGCCATGAAGGGCTTGAAGTCCGAGTCCTTGGTCAGTGTGCGCACATCGTCCAGTGACAAGGGTTTGGCGGGCTCGCTGGCGGGTGATCCGGCTGGGGACACTGCTGCCGGCGAATCACCTGCTGGCGTGCGCACGGCGGCGCCAGCAGGAACCGCAGCAACGGCAGGCGAAGGCGTCTTCAGCTCTGGCGCCGGATCCTCCACGGGCTTGCCCTGCAGCACCGCCGTCTTGCGGCGGGCCCAGCGGCCAAGAAAACCATTCGGCTCTTCAGCCACGGCCACGCCCCCCTCCACCACCAGCACCGCCACCACCGAAGGTCTTGTCGGTGCTGACGCGCGCCGGGTTGCCAAACCGGTCAGTCAGGGACTTGAAGCTCTGAGGCCTCTGGCGGCGCTTGGCTTCCAGCACATGGTGCTGGTCCACAAAGGCCTGCATCCACTCGGCGATCTCCAGCGTCACGGGCACCTGCTCCACGGTTTCCTGTGCGTCCAGCCAGCGGCCGGCGTCGTGGTAGCTCAGCGTCACGGTTTGCGGAATCGCCACCGGCTCCTCGGCCAGCGCCGCCTCTTCTTCCATGCGCCACACCACCCAGAAGCAGGGTGTCTCGGTGGTCACATTGAGGTAGTAGCCTTCAGCGTCGTCGGTGAACAGCTCGACCTTGAAGCCGGGGTGCAGCCAGCGCTCTTCGCTGTCGTCCTTGAGCAGCAGCCTTGCCTGCGTGCCAAAACCATCCTCGTTCGGCACGATGTCGGCCAGCGACCAGCGCCAGGGCTGCCAGCGGTTGTCGATCCGCTCGCGGCGCATCACCACCGCCACATCGACAAAAGGCCGGCGCACCCCGGCCTCCGGGTTGGCGGTGTGGAGCAGGAAGTCAGACATCCGGAGAGTGTACGGCGGGCAATACCCACCCTGCAGTCACAGGTTCATTGACTGCCGGTTCAGGCGGTAGCGGGCACTTACTGCGCAGCCGGCTCGGCTTGCGGCCCGTAGCCTGCTGAGGAGGCCAGCACGCCCCCTTTTCGCACCGCCACTGCGCAGTACTTGAACTCGGGAATCTTGCCAAACGGGTCCAGCGCGCCGTTGGTCATCAGATTGGCCGCCGCCTCGTAGTAAGCGAACGGAATGAACACCGCGCCACGCGGCGTGCCGTCGTCGCGGCGCACATGGATGGCCACCTGCCCGCGGCGCGACTGCACCGTGACCACATCGCCCGGTGCCAACCCCAGCGCCTGCAAGTC
>CALSAU010000062.1:0-8997 GCA_943372985.1 Polaromonas sp. YR568
TCACGGATGGACTGGTTGAGCAGGGCGTGACCAAGGGCCGCCCCTTTTTGCCGGTGGCGCCCTACCTGCGCGAACTGGGCAAGGCCGCACTGAAGCCAGCCGACCCCGATGCCGGCCTGTTGCCCGTGGCCGAGCTGGCCCGGCTTCGCCAGCAACCGGGCGAGCGCTTTCACCTGAACTGGGGCCACATGCAGTCGTTCCGGCCCACCACGCTGTATCTGGCGCAATGGGACATCCTGGAACACTTTCCTGCGCTGCGCGAAGACCTGCTAATCAAGAGCCTGTGGCCCGGCCGGCGCCTGACCTGGGAGTATGTGTTCCTCGGCCCGTCGAACACGGTGACCGGTCTGCATAACGACTTTCCGCACAACTGGTTCTGCCAGATCACCGGCACCAAGGAGTTCATCCTGTTCCCGCCCGACCAGCGGGCGCACATGTGCCCGGCCAAAAAATACGACTGGGGCGCGACGCTGAGCGACATCAATGTGTCGCGCCTGCATGAGCAGCCCCGCGAAGAGGCTACGTTCGAAAAAGCGCACGGTCTCTACGCCCGGGTGGAAGCGGGCGACGCGCTTTTTGTGCCGCGTCGCACTTGGCACTCGGTGGTCTCCCGCGAGCCCTCCATCAGCCTGGGCATGTTCGGGCTCACGCCGTCGGAAGTTGCCACAGGCGGCGCATGGGCCACGCTACGGGACTGGGCGCACCACTTGCGCCTCTATGCCTGGGGCAATTGCACCTGCCACCAGGTGCTGCCGGGCCGCGGGGGCCAGCAGAGCCAGAGCGAAGGTCAGGCCTGAAGCTGCTTCAGGTCAACCCACAGCCTTGAGAACACACTCGCCCAGTGGTCGCGCGCGGGCTGCCGGTAGAGCTTGATGCTGGGGTACCAGGGGCTGTCTTGCCGCTCCAGCAGCCAGCGCCAGTCCGGAACAAACGCCACCATCACCCAGGTGGGTCTGCCCAAAGCGCCACTGAGATGGGCCACGCTGGTGTCCACCGTGAGCACCAGGTCCATCAGTTCGCACAGCGCGGCCGTATCTGAAAAATCCTTCAACTCATCACCCAGATGCAGGATGTGGCTGTGCCGCTCCAGTGTGAGCCGGTCCGCCGGTCGCGCGTCTTTCTGCAAGCTCACATACTGGTGGTTCACCGGCAGATGCGGCACTAGCGCCGACAGCGCCATGCTGCGGTTGCGATCGTTGCCCTGCGTGGGGTTGCCGCTCCAGACCAGCCCGATGCGCAGCCGGGTTTTGTCGCCTGTCCGCCGGTCCAGCTCTGCACGCCAGTGCGCCACCTTGCGCGGGTCTGCCTGCAGGTAACGCGGTGCCGATGGAATGCCTCCCAGATCAGTGCCGAAGGCCTTGGGCAGGCTGAGCAGCGGGCAATACAGGTCAAAGGGCGGCAGCGGTTCGCCCTTCACGACGATGCGCGACACACCCGCGAGATCCTTCAGCACGGATGCCAGCGAGGGCGGCACCTGCAGCACCACAGTGGCGCCACGGGCCGCCAGCAAGGTGGCGTAGCGCGAGAACTGGACAAAGTCGCCAAAGCCCTGCTCTCCGAAGAGAAGCACTGTCTTCCCCTCCACGGGCTCCCGCCCGCTCCAGCAGGGTTGCGCAAATGTTGGCCTGTACGTCTCTGAGGCAGGAAGGCGCCAGCGCGATTCATACAGATCCCACCCTTGCAGCAGCTTGCCCTGCAGCAACAGCGTCAGCGACTTGTTGAGCAGCGCCTCCGGGTAGTCGGGTTGCAGTGCCAGCGCCTGGTCGTAGCTGGCTACCGCTTCATCCAGCCGCCGGAGTTCGTACAGGCAGATACCGCGGTTCACAAAGGCATCGGCGTAGCTGGCGTTGTACCGGATCGCCTGATCGTAGCTGGCAAGGGCGTCTTCGAGACGATTCAATTCGTACAGCGCCACCCCACGGTTCAGACAGGCCTTGGCGTAATCGGGCTTCTGGGCGATGGCGAGGTCGTAGCTGGCGACCGCTTCCTCTGGCCGCTTGAGCTCCCGCAGCAGGTTGCCGCGGTTGAAGTGGGCGTCGGGGTAGTCGGGCTGGATACTGACCGCCCTGTCGTAGGCAGCCACAGCTGATTCGGGTTGCTGCAAGTCCCGCAGCACCGCGGCGCGGCGAAAGTGCGTCTCGGCGTCCTGCGGTCGCAGTGCCAGGGCACGGTCATAACTGGCCAGCGCCGCCTGGTGCTGGCCCAGCGCACGCAAGGCCTGTCCGCAATGAATATGCGCGTCAACAAAATCCGGCTTGAGCGCAATCGCCTGCTCGTGGCTCGCCAGCGCGGCTTGGTGCTGACCGAGCTGCGCCTGCGCCAAACCGAGATTGAAGTGAAACGACGCATCGCCCGGCTGCAGTGCGATGGCGCGGCTGATGGGCGCAATGGCTTCGGCCGCCCTGCCCGTCTGAAAGGCCACCACGCCCGAAAGGTGGAGCGCATCCACATGCTCCGGGTGAATCTGCAGGATGTCCTGGTAAAGCGTTCCAGCCTCTTCAAATCGGCCCTGCTGCTGAAGCACCAAGCCCTGGCGAACCCTGGCATTCAGTTGCGCCAGCAGCGCGGCGGGCACGAACACCACCCGGGGCCGGCTCGCCGGAGTCACAGGGGTCGCGCCTCGAGACATGTGGGGACTTGTCATCTGATACCAATCTGTGTGCCGATCTGTGTGCCGATGTGTGTCAAAACCTGACCGCTTATTCTGCCGCCGTGACGGGCGCGGCGAACACCCGTCTCAACGAGCTACGGGTTCCCGGTCCAGATAAATCTTCAGCGCCGCCACGGTCCTCGCCGTGGCGCCCCGGTGGTGCGCCGCAAAGGCCAGCCCGGCACGCGAGGCGCGTTTCTGCGCCGCCGGATCAGCCACCATCTGCAGCGCGCGTTGCAGCGCCGCTTCCATGTCGCCCACCCGGAACGCGGCGCCTGTCGACTCGGCCAGCTCTGCCGCATCAGCAAAATTGAAGGTGTGCGGGCCCATCACCACCGGGCAGCCGCAAGCCGCTGCCTCAATCAGATTCTGCCCACCCACCGGCGCAAAGCTGCCACCCAACAGCGCCACCTCGCTCAGCGCATAGTAAAGCGCCATCTCACCAAGCGAGTCACCCACCCACACATCGGCCGCCATCGCTTCTTGGTCTGGTGCAGGGCCATCGATCCAGGCAGAGCGCCGCGACACGATGAGTCCGCGCGACTGCACCAACGCCGCCACTTCATCAAAGCGCTGTGGATGGCGTGGCACCACCAGCAAGACGGGCCGATCGGCCGCGTTTGACAGGGCGATATTTTTCATGGCGTCAAGCAGCAGGGCTTCTTCGCCTTCGCGGGAGCTGGCGAACATGAGGACGGGGCGCGTCAGCGTCTCGCGCCACGCTGTGCCCCGCGCGCACTGCGCGGCATCGGGCGTGGCATCGAACTTCAGGTTGCCCAGAATGCCGGTGACATGCGCGCCAGCCTGGCGAAAACGCCGGGCGTCGTCATCGGTCTGCGCGTACACCGCCGTCAGCGCGCCGTAGGCCGGCATCGACAGCGGCGCCACGCGCAGTGCCTGCAGCAGGGACTTCTCAGACAAGCGGCCATTCACCAGCACCATGGGCACCGAACGCTCGGCAGCCACGGCCATCAGGTTGGGCCAGATTTCGGTTTCCATCAGCAGGCCGACGCGCGGCCGGAAATGCGCCATGAAGCGCTGCACCGCGCCCACGCTGTCCCACGGCTGCCAGACCTGCACATCGCCAGGCTGCAGCAGCGTCACACCTTCGCTGCGCCCCGTGGCCGTCCCGTGGGTGAGCAGGATGCGGATGCCCGGTTGCTGCTCGCGCAAGGCCTGCAGCAGAAGACCGGCCGTACGGGTTTCACCCAGCGACACAGCATGCACCCACACCAGTTCGGGGCGGGCTTCCGCCGGCTGCGTGTAATGCCCGAAGCGCTCCTCCATGCCCTGCAGATAACCTGGCTCGGCCTGCCCGCGCCTGGCCAGCTTGCGGCGCAGCAGAGGCTGACCCAGCCACATAAGCACTGAATACAGGCGCAAGGCGATGGCGCTCATCACGCCGATGCCTTCCTGCCTTGCACGGCGTGGCAGGTTTGCCATGCCTGCCAGACCGAATCGACCGTCGGCACCGGCTGGGCATACACGCTGAGCTGCCGGCCGCTGCCCATGGCCTTGCCGGGACCAGTGCGCCAGGCGGTGTCAAAGTTGTAGATCTGCACATGCGGCAAGTCCAGCGCGACCGCGATGTGGCTCACGCCACTGTCCACGCCGATCACGCCGCTGCTTCTCGCCAGCTGTGCCGACAAGGCATCGAGCGCCAGCAGGGGCCACACCATCACAGGTACCTGCGCCATCCCCCGATGAACACCCGCATGAATGCCGTCACGAATGGCTTCGCTGGTGGCCAGCTCCCGTGGGTTGCCGTGCGCCAGGGCCACAGCAAAGCCGCCAGCAATCAAACGCTCAGCGAGTTGCACCCAATGCGCGAGCGGCCACTCCTTGTCGGCGCGCGAGGTGCCATGCACCAGTACCACGGTGGGTCGGGAAGCGTCGGCGGTAATCAAGGCCGTCCGGATCGGTTTGAGGCCAAAGTGGGCCGCGCCCTGCAGCGTGTAGCCCAGCGCACGTGCAGCCAGCTCGCGTGAGCGCTGCACGGCGTGGATGTGCGGCGTCATGTCAATCGCCACATCGGCCACCCAGCGCGTGGGCGCCTCGTAGCCAGAGCCCTCGGTCTGGTTGGCGAGGGCGTAACGGCGGCCAGCCGGCGCCAGTGCGGCTACGCGAGCCACCAGTGCGGACTTGGTCAGGCCCTGCAGGTCAATGACCGCGTCGTAGCGCGTGCGCTTCAAGTCATGGCGGAAGTGGCGCCACTCGGCGCGCGTGGCCGATGTCCAGAAGGACTGGCGCCAGCGCCGTACCTCACACGGAATCACGCGGTGCACGCCGGGGCACATCGCGAGCAGCGGCGCAAACGATTTTTCCACCACCCAATCGACCTGCGCTCCTTGCAGCGCCGCGTGAATGTCCTGCACCACGGGCAGTGCATGCACCACATCACCGAGCGAGGACAGCTTGACCAGAAGAATTTTCACAACAAGTGGGTCGTGGTCGGCGTCAGTGGACGGCGGCCGCAAAGCTCGCATCGGGCTTTACGCTGCGCAGCAGGGCCAGCATGTCTGCCTGAATGCGCGCCAGCGCTTCCGGCGTGTGACCTTCAAAACGCAGCACCAGCACCGGCGTGGTGTTGGAAGCGCGAATGAGACCAAAGCCGTCGGGCCAATCGACGCGCACGCCGTCAATCGTCGACATTTTGGCGGGCGCCGCAAAGCGCGCCGCCTTGGTCAGCGCATCCACCACCGTGTGGGGCTCGCCTTCCTCGCAAGGCACGTTCAACTCCGGCGTGCTAAAGCTCGTCGGCAAGGCATTGAGCACGGTGCCCGCATCCGGCGAACGGCTCAGAATCTCCAGCAGGCGGGCGCCTGCATAGGTGCCATCGTCAAAACCGTACCAGCGCTCCTTGAAAAAGATGTGGCCGCTCATCTCGCCGCCCAGCGGTGAATCGACTTCCTTCATCTTCGCCTTGATGAGCGAGTGACCGGTCTTGAACATCAGGGGCACGCCACCGGCAGCCGCGATGTCGGGCGCCAGGCGCTGCGAGCATTTCACATCGAACAGGATGGTGCCTCCGGGCACACGTGAAAGCACATCGCGGGCGAACAGCATCATCTGCCGATCCGGGTAGATGTTCTGCCCGTCCTTGGTGACGATGCCCAGCCGGTCACCGTCACCGTCGAAGGCCAGGCCCAGTTCGGCGTCACTGCTTTGCAAGGCCTTAATGAGGTCATGCAGGTTCTCGGGCTTGCTCGGGTCCGGGTGATGGTTGGGAAAGTTGCCGTCCACCTCGCTGAAGAGCTCCGTCACCTCGCAGCCGAGTGCGCGGAAAATCGCCGGCGCCGAAGCACCTGCAACGCCGTTGCCGGAATCGATCACGATCTTCATCGGCCGTGCCAGCGTGATGCCACCCACAATGCGCTCGAGGTAGGCCTGCTCCACATCAACCGCAGTGATCTGCCCGGCCTTGTGAGGCTCTTGGGGCACGGTCCAGTCCTCTGCCTCGATGGTCCGTCGCAGAGCTTGAATTTCCTCACCGTAAATGGCCCGCCCTGCCAGCACCATCTTGAAGCCGTTGTAATCCTTGGGGTTGTGGCTGCCGGTGATCTGGATGCCTGAACGCGCCAGCGTGTTGGCTGCAAAGTAAAGCATGGGCGTGGTGACCATGCCGACATCCAGCACATCCACGCCCACTGCAGCCAGACCACGCATCAGCGCGCTGGCCAGGCCCGGCCCGCTGAGCCGGCCGTCACGACCCACGGCGACCACGCGCTCGCCTTCGGCGCGGGCGGCCATGCCAAAGGCCTTGCCGAGCGCAAAGGCCAGGTTCTCGTCAATGCCCGAAGGCACCACCCCGCGGATGTCATAGGCCTTGAAAATGGATGCGCTCACTTGCATGGAGAGGTCTTTGGCGGGTGGGAATGAATGTGCGGATTGTAGGCGGTGGGGTGCGCGGGAGCATGTCCGGAAATGGCTGGTTGATATCAGTCACCGCCGTATGATTCCTCTCATGCCTGTCGATCGTACCGCCCCTCCCATCGCCGCTAACAACGCGGCGATCGACGATGCCCGGTACCTCGCGCTGAAAGCCCGCGACGCGCGCTTTGACGGCAGCTTTTTCACCGGTGTCACCTCCACCGGCATTTACTGCCGCCCCGTCTGCAGCGTGAAAACACCACGCCGCGAAAACTGCCGCTTTTTTGGCCTCGCCGCCCAGGCCGAGAGTGCGGGCTTCAGGCCCTGCCTGCGCTGCCGGCCCGAACTGGCACCGCAGTCGGTGGTGTGGTCGATTCAGGACGCTTCGTACATCCTCGCGCACCAGGCAGCCCGATTGCTTGATGAACCAGAAGCCCTGGGCGATGACGCTCCCACCGTCTCAGCACTCGCCGCGCGCCTCGGCGTGAGCGACCGGCATGTGCGGCGCATCTTCGAGGCGCAGTTCGGCGTCTCCCCGCTGCAGTACCTGCAGACGCGCCGCCTGTTGACGGCCAAGCAGTTGCTGGCCGATACCGGCCTGCCCATCACGCAGGTCGCGCTGATCAGCGGTTTTGGCAGCGTGCGGCGCTTCAACGCGGCCTTTCTTTCGCACTATGGCCTGAACCCGACCGCGCTTCGGCGCCAGGGCGCGCCGGTTGGCGGGCAGGGCATTGCGGTGCGGCTGGGTTACCGGCCGCCTTATGACGTGCCGGCCATGCTGCGCTTTTTCAGTCAGCGCGTCATTCCGGCCATGGAGTGTGTAACGCCAGAGGCGGCCATGCCGGGGATTCAGCGCACCTGCCGCATCGAGTCAGGTGGTCACGTCCACAGCGGATGGCTGACGGTGGCCTTCGACACCGCACGGCACCAGTTGCTGCTGCAGGTGAGCGATTCGCTGCGCGAGGTGCTGCCGCTGGTGATCCGCCGCGTGCGCGCCACCTTTGACCTGGACGCCGACCCGCAGGCCATCAATGCGGTGCTGCATGCCAGCTTTCCCGCAGGCGACGGGCTGCGTGTGCCCGGCGCACTCGACGGCTACGAGCTGGCCGTGCGCGCGGTGCTGGGTCAACAGATCACCGTGGCGGCCGCACGCACGCTGGCGCAGCGTCTGGTCGACAGCCTGGGCGAGGCCATCGAAACCCCGTGGCCCCCGCTCAACCGGCTGTTCCCCTCGCCCGCCGTGCTGGCCGCTGCCAGTGGCGACACGCTGGGGCAACTGGGCATCGTCCGCCAGCGTCAGACGGCCATCGTGGGGATTGCGCGTGCCGTCGCCAACCAGCAACTGCAGCTGCACGGCGGCGCTGACGTGCAGGCCACCATCGCCGCCCTGAAAGCCCTGCCCGGCATTGGCGACTGGACGGCCCAGTACATCGCGATGCGCGCCCTGCGCTGGCCCGACGCATTTCCAGCAGGCGATGTGGCCTTGCACAAGGCGCTGGGTGTGCAGGGCAGGAAGCAGCCCACGAAAGAAGCCGAAGCGGCCTCACAGATGTGGAAGCCCTGGCGCAGCTACGCGGTGATCCGCGCCTGGAGCGGCACCTTGGCCAGTCCCGAGTCAACCACAGAAGCGTCCCACTGATGCGGCCATGGAATCAATCCCGCCCGTCCATTTCATTGGACAAGCATGCCGGCTCACACGACCATCGGAGTCCAATGGAACGTGGTGCGCCACCGGCCGGCAAAACCCCAGCGAGCACCCCAACCATTGCAAGGTGACCCCGATGAAATTCGACAGCAGCATTGTTCAAACCACCATCCACAGCCCGCTGGGCGCCATGATCCTGGCCGCCACGGACAAAGGTCTCGCGGGCGTGTGGTTCGAAGGCCAGAAGCATCTGCCGCCTGAGCTGGTCGCGCCGCCCGTCTGGCCAGAAAACGCAGCGCATCCGGTACTGAAACAGACGGCAGCCCAATTGCGCGAATACTTCGCCCGCCAACGCCAGCACTTTGATGTGCCGCTGGACCTGTCGGGTGGCACGCCCTTCCAGCAATCGGTGTGGCAGGCACTGCTGGCCATTCCGCCAGGCGCCACGACCAGCTATGGCGCGCTCAGCAGCCGTATCGGCAAACCCGCTGCCGTGCGCGCCGTGGGCGCGGCTGTGGGGCGCAACCCGGTCAGCGTGATCGTGCCCTGCCACCGTGTGATGGGTGCCGATGGTTCGCTCACAGGCTATGCCGGTGGGCTGGACCGCAAGACAGCCCTGCTCACGCTGGAAGGTGCACGAAGCAGCACGCCACAACGCGTAATCGAGGAGGCTCTGGTTTGACCGCACCCGCCACACGGCTTGCCGGCACCGCCACGGTCGCGGCGCCGAAGAACTGGATGGTTGATTTCGTCGTGCTGGCGGCCATCTGGGGCTCGTCTTTTCTTTTCATGCGCATCGGTGCGGTGGAGTTCGGGCCGCTGCCCACGGCGG
>CALSAU010000063.1:0-8976 GCA_943372985.1 Polaromonas sp. YR568
ACCAGCAACGGGCCGTTTTTCTTTTGGGGTTGCTGGTTATCTGAGATCCTGAGGTTCCGAAATGCCGATGTTGACAACCCCCTCCAGCAAATACAAATCCTTCGCCCCGGTGCGTCTGGTTGACCGCACATGGCCAGACAAGGTCCTGACGCAGGCGCCCATCTGGTGCAGTGTCGATCTGCGAGACGGCAATCAGGCACTGATCGAGCCGATGGATATCTCGCGCAAGCTCAGGATGTTCGACACCCTGGTGAAAATCGGCTTCAAGGAAATCGAGATCGGTTTTCCATCTGCATCCCAGGTGGAATTCGACTTTGTCCGCAAGCTGATTGAGGGCCGACTCATTCCGGACGACGTCACCATCCAGGTGCTGACCCAGGCGCGGGAGCCGCTGATTCGCCGCACTTTCGAGGCGCTGCGCGGGGCCAATAAAGCGATTGTTCACCTCTACAACGCCACGGCACCAGTGATGCGCCGGGTGGTGCTGGGCATGGACGAAGACGCCATCGTGACCCTGGCAACCGACCACGCCCGGCTCTTTCAACAGCTGGCGAGTGCCCAGCCCGAGACGCAATGGACCTTCCAGTATTCACCCGAGATGTGGTCTGGCACCGAGCTGGCTTTTTCAAAGCGGGTGGTGGATGCCGTCACTGAAGTCTGGGCGCCAACTCCTGCGCGCAAATGCATCATCAACCTGCCTTCGACAGTGGAGCATTCCACGCCCAACATCTTTGCCGACATGATGGAGTGGATGCACCGCCACCTGGCGCGTCGTGATTCGATTGTGTTGTCAGTGCACCCCCACAACGATCGTGGTACCGGGACTGCGGCCGGTGAGCTGGCCTTGATGGCCGGTGCGGACCGCATTGAGGGATGTCTCTTTGGTAACGGCGAGCGGACTGGCAATGTCGATCTGGTCAATATCGCCCTGAATCTCTACACCCAGGGTGTTTCGCCCGGGCTGGACTTTTCCGAGATCGACGAGATCCGGAGGGTGGTGGAGCACTGCAACCAGCTGCCGGTGCACCCACGCCATCCGTATGCCGGTGACCTGGTGTACACGTCGTTCTCGGGTTCCCACCAGGACGCCATCAAGAAGGCTTTTGCCGCGCGCAGCGACGCTGACCCGTGGGACATGCCCTATTTGCCGATTGACCCGAAAGACCTGGGTCGCAGTTACGAGGCGGTGATACGCGTCAACAGCCAGTCGGGCAAGGGCGGCATTGCTTACCTGCTTGAGAGCGAGTTCGGCCTGGAACTGCCGCGCCGGCTGCAGATCGAGTTCAGCCAGTCGGTCCAGGCGGTGATGGATGCCAGCGGCAAGGAACTGACGGCGAAGGATATTTATTCCGTGTTCGAGAAGGCGTACGGAATCGCCGCAGTGGCTGTGTCTCGGCACGCCATGTCCGAGGAGGCGGATGCCACCGGGCAAAAAGTTTTCTCTGTCACTGCGGATGTGAGCGTCGGTGCGACAGCCTTCAGCGTCACCGGTCACGGCGGTGGCCCCATTGATGCCTTCATCGCCGGCCTCAATGCCGCCACGGGGCATTCTGTTCGCGTGCTGGATTACCACGAGCACGCGCTCGGATCCGGTGCCGATGCGCGGGCCGTGGCCTACCTGGAGCTGCGCATCAACGACCAGACGCTTTTTGGGGTGGGCATGGACAACAACATTGTGCTGGCCTCCTTCAAGGCCATCCTGTCGGGCATGCAGCGAAGCGGTGTACCAATCGACCGTCCAGCCCTTACCATGATGACCTGAAGCGTTTCTGCGTTTTTCTGCGATCCATTTCACGGCCTGCAGCCCTTAGACCGATAGCCCATTCCGTTCGGAGATTCCATGACCGACAAACTCATTATTTTTGACACCACCCTGCGCGACGGCGAGCAGTCGCCCGGTGCCTCCATGACCAAGGACGAGAAGCTGCGGATTGCACGCCAGCTGGAGCGACTTCGGGTGGATGTGATCGAGGCAGGCTTTGCCGCCAGTTCCAACGGTGACTTTGAATGCGTCAAGGCCATTGCAGAGGCCATCAAGGACTCCACGGTGTGCTCCTTGGCGCGCGCCAATGACCGCGACATCTCACGCGCGGCCGATGCCCTGAAGCCCGCCAATTCCGGTCGGCTGCATTTGTTCTTGGCGACCAGCGCCTTGCACATGGAAAAGAAGCTGCGCATGACGCCCGACCAGGTGTTCGAGCAGGCCAAACAGTCCGTGCGCTTTGCCCGCAACCTGATGGGCGACATCGAGTTCAGCCCGGAAGACGGTTACCGTTCCGACCCGGATTTCCTCTGCCGAGTGCTGGAAGCGGTGATCAGCGAGGGCGCCACCACCATCAATGTGCCAGACACCGTGGGTTACGCGGTTCCTGAGCTGTATGGCAATTTCATCAAGGATTTGCGCGAGCGCATTCCGAACAGCGACAAGGCCATTTGGTCCGTGCATTGCCACAACGACCTTGGCATGGCGGTAGCCAACTCGCTGGCGGGTGTCAAGATTGGCGGCGCGCGGCAGGTGGAGTGCACCATCAACGGTCTCGGGGAGCGTGCGGGCAACTGCTCGCTGGAAGAGGTGGTCATGGCGGTGAAGACCCGCAAGGACTACTTCGGCCTGACGCTGGGCATTGACACCCAGCACATCCTGGCGGCCAGCCGCATGGTCAGCCAGACGACCGGTTTTGTGGTGCAACCCAACAAGGCCGTGGTGGGGGCCAACGCTTTTGCGCATGCCTCCGGTATTCACCAGGACGGTGTGCTGAAGGCCCGGGACACCTACGAAATCATGCGCGCGGAAGACGTCGGCTGGAGCGCAAACAAGATTGTTCTGGGCAAGCTCAGCGGGCGTAATGCGTTCAAGCAGCGCCTGCAGGAACTCGGTGTGTCCATGGAGAGCGAAGCAGACGTCAACAACGCGTTCTCCAAGTTCAAGGACCTGGCCGACCGCAAGAGCGAAATCTTTGACGAGGACATTCTGGCGCTGGTGAGCGATGAAAGCGCGACGCACGACAACGAGCAGTTCGGGTTCGTGTCTCTGGCGCAGCACAGCGAGACCGGTGAGCGTCCGCAGGCGCGCGTGGTGTTCACCGTGGCCGGCAAGGAGGTCACGGCGCAGTCGGATGGCAACGGCCCGGTGGATGCGTCACTGAAGGCGATTGAGTCGCATGTCAAAAGCGGCGCTGAGATGGTGCTTTATTCGGTCAACGCCATCAGCGGCTCCACGGAGAGCCAGGGCGAGGTCACGGTGCGGCTGCAGAACAGCGGCCGTGTGGTCAACGGTGTGGGCTCTGATCCCGACATCGTGGTGGCATCGGCCAAAGCCTATCTGAGTGCATTGAACAAGCTTCAGAGCAAGGCAGATCGGGTGGCGGCGCAGGGTTGACAGGTTTTTAATTGAAAATATTCATTTAATTCAAAGACTTACGAATCTTTTTGATAAAATAGGTGGTTTGGACTGCAAAAATAGCGACAACTGAGCCGGTTTTTAGGAAAGTTATGCAAGTTTTTGATATTGCATGACTTTTTCTATTTGTATACACTGTGACCGTTCGTTTGTTGCAATCCACCGCAGGTAGCCACCACCATGTCCCACACGATTTTCAATCGCGCATTAAAAATCATCGGATCACTGGCCGTCGTGGCAGCGTTGGCGGCGCCTGCTGCCAACGCGCAGTCCAGCAAGCGAAACGTCGTCAAGAAGCCGCACAGCGCCAAGGTGACGGGTGCGAAAAGGGCGGTCTCCACCCGGAAAAGCGTCCGCTTCGTGGCGGGAAGCCGCAAGGGCAAAAATAAGAGCGTTATCCGTGCGTCCGCTCCTCCGCGACCCTCTTACGGGCAGATTGCAGGGCTGCACACCGCTCAGGACGCGCTGGATTTGAAATCCAGCGTCGCACTGGTCATCGACCAGGACACCCGTGAAGTCCTCTTCAGCAAGAACGACCATGCAGTTCTGCCGATCGCATCGCTGACCAAGCTGATGACCGGCATCATCGTCAGCAGCGCCAAGCTGCCGATGGACGAGATGATCACCATCACCCAAGATGATGTGGACACCGAAAAAGGCAGCACCTCCCGTCTCCGGGTGGGCACGGTGCTGAGCCGTGGTGAACTGATGCACCTCTCCCTGATGTCCAGCGAGAACCGCGCCGCGCACGCCTTGGGTCGCACTTATCCGGGTGGTCTGGCAGCGTTCGTTACGCAGATGAATGCCCGTGCCAAGCTGCTTGGCATGAACGACACCCGTTACGTGGAGCCCACCGGGCTTTCCAGTCGCAACCAGTCCAGCGCACAAGACCTCGCCACGCTGGTCAATGCAGCACACGCGGACCCGATGCTGCGTGAACTCAGCACCTCCCCGGGCTACCAGGTGGCCGTTGGCAACCGCACCTTGCAGTACAACAACACCAATCGACTGGTGAAGAATCCGGATTGGGATATTGGTCTTCAGAAGACAGGCTACATCTCTGAAGCCGGCCAGTGCCTCGTGATGCAAACGAAAATTGCAGGCCGCAAACTGATCATGGTGTTCCTCGACTCGGCAGGTAAGCTGAGTCGCCTCGGAGATGCCGAGCGGGTGCGTCGCTGGGTTGAGTCCAACCCGACCGCAGAGCCCAAGGTCAACGTCAGCACCTCGCTCAAACAGATCAACGGTTGATTTGAGTACCCGGCTGGGCGGTGCCTCTAGTGCGTCGCATTCATGCTCACGCAGCCTCCTTCAAGTCTTTCTCTGGATAACAGCGACTGACCGGCTGATATCGACGCTCACTCCTGCGGCACATTAAGTGTCCAGACTGTTCCCCATTGATCGACGACGTGGCTGATCTGCAGCCGCGGTGACAAGGGTAAATCCCATGGTGCATTGCTTCGAAACGGTAAAAATATAAGTAACAACTTATATTTAGCGCATGAACAACATCATTCAGAGCAGTGCACAGGTTGAGAGGGGGCGGGTCTTTGAGCTGGCCGCCGAGCTTTTCGCTGTAATGGCAACGCCTATGCGCCTGCGTGTGCTCAGCGCCTTGTGTGAAGGTGAAAAGTCAGTCAACCAGTTGCTGGCTGAAATTGACACGACCCAGCCCAACCTGTCGCAGCACCTCGCCGTCCTTTACCGCACCGGCGTGCTGGCCAAACGCAAAGAGGGCACGCAGGTGATTTACCGTGTGCAGAGCGAGAAGGCTGTGGCTCTGTGCCGCAGCGTGTGTACCCAGATCGCCATCGAGCTGGACGAACCCGAGTCGGTGTTGGACGGTGAGCGTCTGTCGCCGCTACCTGTGCCGTCGTCGCTTTGAGGGGGTGAGTTGATGCTGAACCGATTCGTTCGTCGTGCACCTGAAAACTTCCTGTCGTCTGCCGACGTGTTCGCCTTGCGCGCAGGGCGCCGCGGCTTTCTTGCGGCAGGTGTGGCGGCTGCGGTCACTGCCACCAGCGCCTCGCGCGCGCAGCCTGCGGTCAGCGCCGGTGCTGCGGTGGGCGCGGGTGATCCCGCGATTCTGGAACACCAACCGCACAGCCAGGGCCTCGGGCAGCCTGTGGCCGCCCGGGGTTATGGCGTGCCAAGCGAGTGGGAGAAAAACCTCCAGCGCCGTGAAAGCCCGGGCCTGACGCGTGTGGGCCAATCGAGCGTGAGCTTCTGCCCGCTGCAAAGCCTGTTCGGGATCATCACGCCGAGTGGCCTGCATTTTGAGCGCCACCACCAGGGCTGGTGGGACATCAATCCGCAGAACCACCGCCTGATGATCAATGGCTCGGATGACACACTGCTCAAGCGGCCCATGGTGTTCGGCATGGACGACCTGATGCGGCTGCCCTCCATCAGTCGAATGCATTTCATCGAGTGTGGCGCCAACACGGGCATGGAGTGGGGCAATGTGGCGGTGCCCACCGTGCAATACACCCATGGCATGCTCAGCTGTAGCGAGTTCACCGGTGTGCCGCTGCGCACCTTGCTGGACATGTGTGGGGTGGACTGGAAGCGGGGCAAGTTCATCCTCGCAGAGGGTGCCGATGGTTCCGGCATGACACGGACCATTCCCATGAGCCTGGTCGCCAGCGGCGAGGTGTTTGTGGCTTACGGACAGAACGGCGAGATGCTCAGGCCGGAGAACGGCTATCCGCTGCGTCTGGTCGTGCCTGGGGTGCAGGGCGTCAGCTGGGTGAAGTACCTGCGCCGCATTGAGGTCGGCGACGTGCCTTACGGCACCAAGGACGAAACCCTTCACTATGTGGACTTGCTGCCCAGTGGTTTGCATCGCCAGTACACCAGCATCCAGGAGGTCAAAAGTGTGGTGACCTCGCCCAGCGGCGGGCAGGTGCTGCTGCAGAAGGGATTCCACACCATCACAGGGCTGGCGTGGAGCGGCCGCGGCCGCATTCGCCGGGTGGATGTGTCGACCGATGGCGGACGCAACTGGCGCGCGGCACGGCTTGAAGGGCCGGTGCTCTCGAAGTGCCTCACGCGTTTCAACGCCGACTTTGTCTGGGATGGGCAGCCAGCCATTTTCCAGAGCCGTGCTGTGGATGAGACCGGCCACGTGCAACCCACCTACAACGAACTGCGCAAGGTGCGCGCCTCGCGCAGCATTTATCACAACAACTCGATTCAGTCGTGGCTGCTGTCGGCCAACGGAGAGGTCAGCAATGTCCAGGTTTGACGCGTTGCTACAGCTTCGGCCGTGGGTGGTGGTGTGCGGACTGGTGCTGGCCACGCAGGCGATAGCGCAGCAGCCACCGCCCAAAGGCCAGGCGCTGAACGCCACGGCCCTGCCGGGGATCGGGCGCACAGCCACGCCCCAGGAAATCCGTGTATGGGACATTGATGTGCGGCCAGATTTCAAGGGCTTGCCCCGGGGGCAGGGCTCCGTCAGTCAGGGGGAAGTGGTCTGGGAGGCCAAATGCGCTTCGTGCCATGGCACCTTTGGCGAATCATCCGACGTGTTCACGCCCATCGCGGGTGGTGTGCGTGCCGAAGACCTGAAAACCGGTCGTGTCGACAGCCTGATGCCCGGCTCCAACCAGCCCAGCCGAACCACGGTGATGAAGCTCTCCACGCTGTCCACCTTGTGGGACTACATCAACCGTGCAATGCCGTGGAACGCGCCGAAGACGCTCACCACGGATGAGGTGTACGCAGTGACGGCCTACATCCTGAACCTGGGCAATATCCTGCCTGCTGATTTCACGCTGTCAGACCGCAACATCCGCGATGTGCAGGCCCGCCTGCCTAACCGCAACGGCATGACCACCGCGCACGCCCTCTGGCCCGGCAAGGAGTTTGGGGGCAGCACTCGGCCTGACGTGCAGGGTTCTGCCTGCATGCGTGACTGCAAGGCCGAGGTGGTGGTCAAGAGCTTCATGCCGGATTACGCACGTGATTCACACGGCAATCTGGCGGAGCAGTCCCGAACCATCGGACCCACCCGCGGTGCAGACACGACCCGGCCTGGCGCCGGGGCGAGTGTCGCTGCTGCCGGTGGTGGGGAGGGCAAGGCGGTCGCTGTGGCAGCCCAAAACGCGCCATCAGCCCTCGATGCCCTGATGCGCAAAGGCGCCTGCTTGGCCTGCCACGGCATGGACAGCCGCGTGGTAGGCCCGTCTTTCAAGGAGGTGGCGGTTCGCTACAAAGACCGGTCCGACGCGGTGAATTACCTCTCCGGCAAAATACGCACTGGCGGTCAGGGCGTCTGGGGCGCGATCCCCATGCCGGCGCAGAGTCTGAGCCCCGCTGAGGCAGATCAACTGGCGGTTTGGTTGATGTCTCGCGAGGCCAAGTGATCAAGCGACAAAGTGACACAGTGAAAAAGTGACAGACAGCGAGAACAAGAGGCGGAAACCACGAGCAAAAAGGGTTGGAGCAAAGCAGGGGTAAACAGAGCAGGGGTAGAAGATGAAATCAGGGGCGGCCAGTGGGCCGGCGTCAGGACAAACACCCTGACGCGATGGTCTTTTTTTCGGTCCAATCGGTGTCAAGGCGGCTAACAGCGGCAACACCACTATCAGTTATCAAGAATTTTGAAGAAGGAGTTCATCATGGAACGTCGTGATTTTCTGGCCACCGGCTCCAGTGCAACCGCACTGGCCCTGGCAGCCGCCAGTGGCTTGAGCCCGGCACACGCGCAAAGTGCATCCAGCTGGAACAAGGCTGCGTTTGAGAGCAAATCACTGGCCGATGTGGCCAAGGCCATGGGTGGCGTGGGTGCACCCGTCGAAAGCAAGGACCTGGTGCTCCAGGCCCCCGAGATCGCTGAAAACGGCAACGTGGTGCGCGTGGGAGCCCAGAGCAATCTGGCCAACACCGTGCAGATCGCTCTGGTTGTCGAGAAGAATCCGAATGCGCTGGCTGCGCTCTTCGACATTCCCGCTGGTACCGATGCAAGTGTGGCAACCAATGTGAAGATGGGTCAGTCGTCCAATGTGTACGCCCTTGCCAAGGTGGGCGACAAGATGTTCTACGCCGTCAAGGAAGTCAAGGTCACGCTGGGCGGATGCGGCGGTTGAGTCTGCTGAAGCCACGCGCCGCGTGCGCCTTCGGGGTATTCCATTCACAGCAGGGCACCGCTCAGTCCGTGTCCGATCAAGTGCAAGTCAGGAGATAAAAAATGTCAGATCCAATGAGAATCCGGGCCCAGGTTCAGGGCGACAAGACCACCGTTCGTGTGCTGGTCAGCCACGACATGGAAAGCGGCCAGCGCCGCGATGCAGCCGGCAAAATCGTGCCCGCCTGGTTCATCCAGGACATCAGCGCCACCTGGAACGGAAAAGTGGTCATGCACGCGCAGTGGGGCGCGGCAGTGTCCAAGAACCCCTTCGTCCAGTTCAGCTTCAAAGGTGGAAAAGCGGGTGACAAGGTCGCCGTGAGCTGGGTGGACAACCGGGGCGACAAGCGCACCGATGAGGCCGCCATCGCCTGATCACGCGAGTGCTGGGCGACGGGCGGCGACGTCAGGTCCGGCATGGCAGACAATGCATCCAATACCTATCAGG
>CALSAU010000064.1:0-8839 GCA_943372985.1 Polaromonas sp. YR568
CTGCAAATCATTCTGGAAGAAGAAACCGGCGGTGCGCCGATGTTCACCGAGGCGGTGCTCGGCAACATCATCCGTTTTTACGGCAACGCCATGCAGGGTTTCATGGGCGCGTACCTGGAGAAAAACGTCCAGAGCTTCATGGACTTGCAGGTCAAGATGGCCGAGCAATCGAAGGGCCTGAGCCCCGAAAAATGGGCGCAGTTCATGAACGCCCAGTCGCCGATGATGCAGGGCCTGATGGGTACCTACGTCGAGCAGTCCAAAAGTGTGTTCACGCAGATGCAGGAGCAGATGCAAAAGCAGAGCGAGCAAATGCTCTCGGCTTTTGGGCTCAAGCGCTGAATGGCCTACCTTTCAGCCCGCGTTGGCGTGCGCTGCTCTGAGACAATCCCTGAATGAGTGAAGTTATTTCCCCTGTGAGTTTATCTGCTGCCAAACCGGCTCCACGTGTTGGCTTTGTCAGCCTCGGCTGTCCCAAGGCCCTGACCGATTCCGAACTGATCCTCACGCAATTGAGTGCTGAAGGCTACCAGACCTCCAAGACCTTCGAGGGCGCGGACCTCGTCATCGTCAACACCTGCGGCTTCATTGATGACGCGGTGAAGGAAAGCCTGGACACCATTGGCGAGGCGCTGGCTGAAAACGGTCGGGTCATCGTCACCGGTTGCCTGGGGGCCAAGGCGGGTGAGGACGGCGGCAATCTGGTGCGCCAGATGCACCCAAGCGTGCTGGCCGTCACCGGCCCGCATGCGACGCAGGAAGTGATGGACGCGGTCCATCTGAATCTGCCCAAACCGCACGATCCCTTTGTCGATCTGGTGCCCAATTCATTTGGCATCGCGGGCATCAAGCTCACGCCGCGTCACTACGCCTATCTGAAGATCAGCGAAGGCTGCAACCACCGTTGCACCTTCTGCATAATTCCGTCGATGCGTGGCGATCTGGTGTCGCGCCCGATTGGCGATGTGCTCAATGAGGCACGCGCTTTGTTTGAAGGCGGCGTGAAGGAACTGCTGGTGATCAGCCAGGACACCTCGGCCTATGGTGTGGACGTCAAATATCGCATGGGTTTCTGGGACGGCAAGCCCGTCAAGACGCGCATGCTCGATCTGGTGCAGGCCCTTGGCGAGATTGCCGAGCCCTACGGCGCCTGGGTGCGTCTGCACTACGTGTACCCGTATCCCAGTGTCGACGACGTATTGCCCCTCATGGCCACCGGCAAGGTGTTGCCTTATCTGGATGTCCCGCTGCAGCACAGTCACCCGGATGTGCTCAAGCGCATGAAGCGGCCGGCCAGCGGCGAGAAAAACCTGGAGCGGATTGCGCGCTGGCGCGAGATCTGCCCCGAGATCGTGATTCGCAGCACCTTCATCGCCGGCTTTCCCGGTGAGACGGAGGCCGAGTTCGAGCACTTGCTCCACTTTATGCAGGAAGCGCAGATCGACCGCGCCGGCTGCTTTACCTATAGCCCGGTCGAGGGCGCTGCGGCCAACGACATTCCCGGCATGCTGCCGACGGAAGTCCGCGAGGAGCGGCGTGCCCGTTTCATGGCGGTGGCCGAGGCCGTGTCCAGCCAGAAGTTGCAGCAGCGCATTGGCGCCACCATGCAGGTGCTGGTGGATTCCGCGCCTGCACTGGGCCGCAAGGGCGGCACCGGGCGTTCTTACGCGGATGCGCCCGAAATTGATGGCGTGGTGAAGTTGCTGCCACCCGAGAAAATCAGCAAGACGCTGAAAGTGGGTGAGTTCACCCGGGCGCGCATTGTGGGCACCCAGGGCCACGACCTGATCGCCCTGCCTTTTTGACTGCAGAGCCCGTTTCGAAACCCGCACAGGCAACAAAAAAGCCACTGCGAACAGTGGCTTTGTCTTTGTTTGACCTCAACCCCAACGTACTTGCTGGAATTGCTGTCTGGGTAAATTTGGTGCCCGGGAGAGAACTCGAATCTCCACATCTTGCGATACACGGACCTGAACCGTGCGCGTCTACCAATTCCGCCACCCGGGCACAGCTAGCAGTGTACCATTAGTTCAACGATTTTCCAGACAGCCCGGCTGAAATTTTCAGTTGCATACTCAAAAGCGCTGTCTCCAACCCTGAGAGATTTCCTATCAAAACCACCCATTCCCACGCCGGCGCCTCGTCCGGACTGCTTGCCGAATTTGAGGGCACGGTTTCCGGCCACCGCGACGGCCACGGCTTTGTGCTGCGCGACGACGGCGAAGCGGATATTTACCTGCCGCCCAATGAAATGCGCGCCGTGCTGCACAAGGACCGCGTCAAGGCCCGCATCGTCCGCCACGACCGCAAAAACCGCCCCGAAGGGCGCGTTACCGAGATCATTGAACGGTCGTCCAACCCCATCATTGGCCGACTGCTGCAGGAAAGTGGCGTCTGGCTGGTCGCGCCCGAAGACAAGCGCTACGGTCAGGACGTACTGATCCCCAAAGGCGCCACCGGCACGGCCAAGGTCGGTCAGGTGGTGGTGGTTCAGCTGACGGAGCCGCCCGCGCTGTTTGGTCAGCCGGTGGGCCGTGTGGTCGAGGTGCTGGGCGAGATCGACGACCCGGGCATGGAGATTGAAATTGCGGTGCGCAAGTACGGTGTGCCGCACGAGTTCAGTGACGAAGCATTGGCCCTGGCGCGCGCCTTGCCGGATGCGGTGCGGCCGGCGGACAAGCAGCACCGGGTCGATCTGACCGATGTGCCGTTGGTGACCATCGACGGCGAAGATGCCCGCGACTTTGATGATGCCGTGTACTGTGAACCGGCCAAGGTCGGCCGTGGCAAAGGTTGGCGCCTGCTGGTGGCGATTGCCGACGTGAGCCACTACGTGGAAACCGGCAGCGCCATCGACATTGATGCCTACGACCGCGCGACCAGCGTGTACTTTCCGCGCCGCGTCATTCCCATGCTGCCGGAGAAACTGTCGAACGGCTTGTGCTCGCTGAACCCGAATGTCGAGCGTCTGTGCATGGTGTGCGACATGCTGGTCAATGCCAAGGGCGAGGTTCACGCCTACCAGTTCTATCCGGCCGTGATGTTCAGCCAGGCCCGCTTCACGTACACCGAAGTGGCAGCGATTCTGGCGAATACGCGGGGCCCTGAAGCCGCGCAGCGCAAGACGCTGGTGCCGCACCTGCTGAACCTGCACGATGTGTACCAGGCGCTGCTCAAGGAGCGCAGCGTGCGCGGTGCGGTAGATTTTGAAACCACCGAGACGCAGATCGTCTGCGATGAAGCCGGACGCATCGAGAAGATCGTGCCGCGCACGCGCAACGTGGCCCACCGGTTGATCGAAGAAGCCATGCTGGCTGCCAACGTCTGCTCGGCCGACTTCATTGCCGAGAGCAAGCATGTGGGCCTGTACCGCGTGCACGAGGGCCCGACGCCTGAAAAGAAAGACATGCTGCGCAACTACCTGAAGGCGGCCGGCATCGGCATGACCATCAGCGACGACCCGGCACCGGGCGAGTTCCAGCAGATCGCCATGGCCACCAAGGACCGGCCGGACGCGCAGCAGATCCATTCCATGCTGCTGCGCTCGATGCAGCAGGCCATCTATACGCCGATCAACAGTGGCCACTTTGGTTTGGCTTACGAGGCTTACACCCACTTCACCAGCCCGATTCGGCGCTACCCGGACTTGCTGGTGCACCGGGTCATCAAGGCGGTGCTCAACAAGGCGAAATACCAGTTGCCCACCTTGCCCACGCCGGGCGAAGCCGAAGCCAAGTTGTCCAAACGTCTGGCCTCGCGTGTCAAGGAGCCGACTCAGAAACCCCGCAAGGCCAGCGCCGACGAGTTGGCCTGGCAGGCTGCCGGCCTGCATTGCAGCGCCAACGAGCGCCGGGCTGACGAGGCCAGCCGCGACGTGGAAGCCTGGCTCAAGTGCAAGTACATGCGCGGCCACCTGGGCGAGGAGTTTGGCGGCGTTGTCACGGCAGCCACCGGCTTCGGGATTTTCGTCACCCTGGACGCGATGTATGTCGAGGGGCTGGTTCACATCACGGAGCTCGGCGGCGAGTACTTCCGCTTTGATGAGGCACGCCAGGAGCTCCGCGGTGAACGCACCGGCATCCGCTATGCCATTGGGACGCGGGTTCGGGTGCAAGTCAGCCGGGTGGACCTGGACGGGCGCAAGATTGATTTCCGCCTCGTCAATGAGGGGCAGGAACTGGTGGCCCGTGCCATGAAGGACAAGGCTGGCGGGCATGTCGATGAACTGACCGGGCAGGATCGCGGTTCGTCCCGGCATGACGGTGGTGGGCGTTCCAGCGCGGGTGCAAAGAACGCCGGCAAGTCATCGTCTGGCCGTGGAGAGCCGCGTTCAGTATCTCGTGCGGGCGGCTCTGGCAGTGGCGCGGCTTCAGGACGTGGCAGCAGTGAGCGCACCGCCAAATCACCGATTCAGGCACTGAAAGCGGCTGTCAAGAAGGCGGCCGGTAATCCGGGTCGCAAGCAGGGCAAGAAGCCGCGCCGCTGAACTGCAGGAACCCACTGCCATGCTGATGCAAATTCTGGCCTTTCTGCTGCAGACCGTGTTTTTCATGCTGATCGCTGCGGCTTTGCTGCGCGCGTGGATGAACTGGCTGCGCATCAACATGCGCGGTCAGCCGGGCATTTTTGTGATGGCGCTGACCGATTGGATCGTGCAGCCGCTGCGCCGCGTCCTGCCCAAAGCGGTGGCCGAGTCACGCGTCGATTGGGCAAGCGTGATTGCGGCGGTGTTGCTGGCGCTGGTGTACACCATCCTGTGGGGTCTGCTGCTGGGCGCGCTGTTGTCGGTTTTTTCCGGGACTGCTGTGGTCACGCTGCTCGGCTTTGCGCTACGAATGCTGATTCGCGTGGTCTTGCAAATGGCGTTTGTGCTGGTGATCGGCTACGTCATCCTGTCATGGGTTCAGCCGGGCTCGCCGGTGTACGGCTTGCTGGCCCGCCTGACAGAGCCCCTGCTGGCACCGCTGCGGCGGGTGATTCCCACCATCGGTGGTGTTGACCTGTCCGCGCTGGTGTTGTTGCTTCTGCTGCAGATCGGGCTGATGCTGCTCGGTTGAGGCCTACGACCGCGGCGAAAACCGCTGCGCCGCGAGGTCAGACGCCGTCAGGGTCTGCGTCGGCCTTCGGGCCAGCCACTCGTCTGCGATCTGCCCGTGCCGGAACACCGCGCTGCAAGCAGCGTCCCACGCGTTAAGCCCTTGGGCCAGACCCGCGCCCACCATCCCCGCCAGCACATCGCCGGTTCCCGCTGTAGCCAGCAGCGCATTGCCGCTGTTGTTGATGTGTGGCGCTTGGTTCGGTGCTGCCACCACCGTGCCTGAGCCTTTGAGGACCACCACACAGCCGAATCGGTCAGCCAAGGCCCGAGCGGCGCCCAGGCGATCTGCCTGAACCTCGGCCGCGGTCATGCCGCCGAGGCGTGCCGCTTCCAGCGGATGAGGGGTGAGCACCGTCTGCCACTGGCGGCTGGCCCGCGCTTTCAGCAGTATCTGCAGCGAGGCGTCGCCAGCAATGGCATTCAGCGCGTCGGCATCCAGCACCAGCCGGGTGGCCGTGGACAGCACCTTGGGCAGCACTGTGCGTACCGCATCGCCACCCCCGCAGCCGCACACCACCACTTCCCGTGACATGTCCAGCGCCTGAAGGCTGCGGAACATCAGCTCCGGCTGCATGGTGTCCACCGCCAGTTGCGGCTGGCCGAGCAGGGCGACCAGCACCCGGCCAGCGCCCGCGTGCAGGGCGGCGCGGGCGGCCAGAAGCGCCGCACCGGCCATGTGGCTGGTGGCGGTGGATTCGCCACCGATCACGGCCACATCGCCGAAGCTGCCCTTGTGGCTGGCGTGGTGGGCGCCGGCGCGTTCCATTGGCTGGGCACGGTCACGGCCCAGCAACCAGGCATCTGGTGTTGCTGCATCGCCGGTATGGGTGCCCAGGTCGTCAAACCAGACCTCCCCGGCGCAGTCCCTGCCGCTGGCAGTGAAAAGCCCAGGCTTGAGGGTTAGCAGGCTCAGGGTGACCTTCTTACCCTGACCGTGATGGCGTTCCAATGCGGTGTCATGGCCGGTATCGGCGTTCAATCCCGTGGGAACGTCCACACACAATCTTGCGGAACCGCTCTGGTCCATGGCCGTGAGCCATTGCAACATCAGCGCCGAACCGGGTCGGGAGGCATCCAGCATGCCACCGATGCCCAGCAAGGCGTCAATGCAGACGTCAAAGTCGGTCGGTGGCTCGGTCTGTATGCGCACGCCAGCCTCTTCGGCGCGTCGTCTTGAAGCGGCGGCGTCTGCAGGCTGAGCCTTGTTACCGTCATGCAGTCCTATCCAGCTGACGGTGACAGTCCTGCCCCAGCGGTGCAGGTGCAGGGCGGCTTCAAAGCCATCGCCGCCGTTGTTACCTGGTCCACAGGCGATCCAGATGTGGCGGGCGTGAGGTGCCAGCGCCAGTGTCAGCCTTGCCACTGCCAGCCCGGCACGCTGCATCAGCGTGTGAGGTGGCAGTTGGGCTGCGCAGTCCTGTTCAATGAGACGCGTGGTGGCGACGCCGTGAAGCGGCCATGACCGTGCGCTGGATATTCTCTGCATGGCCCGATTGTCGGCGCGCGTGGCTGCTGCGCCAAGCTATGTCGCCCGGTCCCAGGTCCGCCGCTTAGGCGAATCGGCTCAAGTCCAGGCCGTCCATGTCGATCTCTGGCCGGCGTCCACCCACCATGTCGGCGACGGCGCGCGCGCTGCCGCAGCTCAAGGCCCAGCCGCTGGAGCCATGCCCGAGGTTGAACCAGAGTCCTGGCCGTCCGCCACTACAAACGAGGGGCGGGCCATCCGGCAACATGGGCCGCGCACCCTTCCACTCCTGGACGCTGGTGCCCGAGTTGGAGAGCTGTGCGGCACCGGGAAACCAGTCGTGCAGCACTTTGTACAGCGTCTGAATTGACGCGCCGCGCTTGTTGCCGAGCGTGCCGCCCAACTCCGCACTGCCGGCCACCCGCACCCGGTTGCCCAAGCGCGAGATGGCCACCTTGTAGCGCTCGTCCATCAGCGCGCTGCGGGGGGCGTTCAGCGGCTCGCGGATCGGTGCGCTGATGGAGTAGCCGTACACAGCAGCCATCGGAATCTTCACCCCCAGCGGGCGCAGCAGCGCGGCGGAATCCAGCCCCGCGCAAACCACGATGCTGTCGAACTGACGCACTGATCCGTCAGCCGCGACCACCCCCCGGCCAGGGTCTGCCGGATCAAGCCGGGCGACGGAGGTGTTGAACTCAAACCGCGCCCCGATGCGCTGGGCTTCGTTTTTCAGCAGCAGGGCGAACTGGCGGCAGTTGGCGACTTCATCATCGGGCAGGTGAATCGCACCGAGAAACTTGGTGTCGGGGTTGATGGCCGGTTCAATCTTCAGCACCTCGGCGGCGTCGATCTGCCGGAAGGTCACGCCCGCATCGCGCAGCACCTGCAGGCCGGGTTCAACCTGTGCGCTGTCTTTTGCGGATCGCAAAAGCACCATGTAGCCGGGGCTGTGGTCGTATTCCAGCTGCAGTTCGGCGGTCAGGTGGTGCAGGCGCTCCCGGCTGTAGAAAGCCAGGCGCTGCATCCGCGTGCGGTTGAGCAGGTAGGTGTCGAGCCGGCAGGCGCGCCACCATTTCCACATCCAGCGCAAGTCTTGCGCCGACAGGGGCAGGGCGAGCTTGACCGATGCGTGCCGGCTCAGCAGGTGCCGCAGTACCTTGCCCGGCATACCAGGCGCGGCCCACGGCGTCACGTAGCCGGGTGCAACGACGCCGGCGTTGGCAAAGCTGGTTTCCTCAGCGGCTGCGCCGCGGCGTTCGAGGACGGTGACCTCGTGGCCATCCAGTGCCAGCTCGTAAGCAGTCGTGATGCCGACAATGCCGGCACCGATCACGGCCACTCTCATTCAAACGCCTTTCTGCACGCAGGTGCGAGGCCATGTGGCTGGGGGCGACGGGTCATGAGCGCGGGGAAAACTGGTGTCATTCAAAAAGGCGGGTTGCATTGGGCCGCCGACTTTACAGCGAACGACGCAATACCGATTCCACCTGCAGCGAAGCATCCAGCACCGCGTCATCGTGCAGGGCCGCGTGCCACAGCATCAGGCCCACGGGGAGTTGATCGGGGTTATGGCAAGGCAGCGACATGCCGCAGCCGTCGAGCATGTTGACCACCGCGGTATTGCGCAGCAGCAAGCCATTGACGCGGAAGAACTCGGCGTCGTCATCGATCACGCTGGCAATCGGCGGGGCGACCAGCGGCACCGTCGGGGAGAGGATGGCATCAAAGCCTGCCAGGCGCTGCTCCACGCGGGTGATCCAGTCCTTCCGGGCGGCCAGAAGGTCGATGTAGTCGGCTGCGCTCATGCTGGCGCCACGCAGTATGCGCAGCGCCACACGCGGGTCGTACTGGCTCTGGTGCTGGCTGAGAAAACGGCGATGCCAGGCGTGGCTTTCGGCGGCGGAGAGGCCTCCAGTGGCGTTGATGGCGGAAAGTTCGTGGATTTCGGAGAGTTCAATAGCCTCGATGTGCGCACCGGCGTCCGTCAGCAGCTTCAGACTGCGGTCGAAGGCCTGGCCCACCGTGGTGTCGAGGCCATCCTGCATCTGCGTGCGTACCAGCCCGAGGCGAAGCGCAGAGAGCGGCTTGCCGGGCAGCGAGACTTTGCGTGCGGTCAGCACCTCATGGACGATGATGGCGTCGCGCACTGACCGCGTCATGGCGCAGACGGTGTCGAGGCTGGTTGACAGCGGAATGGCACCAGTGGTGGGCACCATACGCGCGGTACCTTTGAAGCCCACGATGCCGCACAAGGCAGCCGGAATGCGGATTGAGCC
>CALSAU010000065.1:0-8828 GCA_943372985.1 Polaromonas sp. YR568
GGTCCAGGTCAATGCTGGTGATGACGGCGCAGTCGGCGTCCAGCATGTTGACCGCATCCAGACGTCCGCCCAGCCCCACCTCCAGAATGACCACGTCCAGCTTCGCATCGGCCAGCAATTGCAGGATGGCCAGCGTGGTGAATTCGAAATAGGTGAGCGAAATGGCATTGCCCTGACTGGTGCGGGCGGTTTCGACGCGGGCGAACCGCGGCACCAGATCGGCGCTAGAGGCGATGTCGCCCCGGACCCGGCAGCGCTCTTCAAAATGCACCAGATGCGGCGACGTGAACACGCCGGTGCGGTAACCCGCCTGCAGCAGGATGGCTTCCAGCATAGCGCAGGTGGAACCCTTGCCGTTGGTGCCGGCCACGGTGATGATGGGGCAATCGAAAACCAGCCCCATGCGGCGGGCCACGGCACTGATGCGCGCCAGCCCCATGTCGATGCCGACGGGGTGCAGGCTCTCGCAGTAGGTCAGCCAGTCGTCCAGCGTCTGCGGCGACGGCGTGCCCGGCTCGGGCTTTAGCAAATGCTCTTTCATGGTGGCCCGGATTGTCGCGCAAGCCCCGGCGCCATGGGATACCGTGGGAAAATCCGCCCATGATCACTGTTTACGGCATCCCCAATTGCGACACCGTCAAAAAAGCCCGCGCCTGGCTGAGCGCACAGGGGCGGGCCTACGAGTTTCATGATTTCAAGAAGGCGGGCGTACCGCCTGCAGAACTGGCCCAGTGGGCCGATGCCGTAGGCTGGGAAAAGCTGCTCAATCGTCAGGGCACCACCTGGCGCAAGCTGGACGCGGCCACCCAGGCCAGCGTGACCGACAGCGCAAGTGCCCAGACGCTGATGCTGGCCCAGCCCAGCGTGATCAAGCGGCCTGTCGTGGATTGGGGCACCGGCATTTCGGTCGGCTTTGACGCCACTGCATGGACAGACCGTCTCCAGCAGGCATGAGGCCAGCCAAGCTTTACACAGGTTTGACTGAACCAGCCGCCCCAAAACGGCTCTGAATTACTAAAATTCAACTGTTCGGGCGGTGCAACTTCGCCCTGACAGGTTCACTCAGCCCAGTGCTGCAAAGGGGGTCTCCTCATGAAAAAAACACATCTGACATCTGCGCTTGGCGCCATGGCTGTGCTCGCGTCTCTGCCTGCCTCGGCCATGGACATCCTGGCGCGGGTGATTTCCAGCACGCCAGTGGTTCAGCAAGTCGCGGTGCCGCGTCAGGTCTGCAACAACCAGCCCATGATTGTCCAGTCGCCCAACTCCGGCGCGGGCGCGCTGATGGGCGCCCTGGCCGGTGGTGCGGCGGGCAACGCGATTGGTGATGGTGGTGGGCGTGCACTCGCCACCATGATCGGGCTGGTGGGCGGCGCCCTTGTGGGTGACCGGATTGAAGGCTCCAACAACCAGGTGCAGAACGTGCAGCAATGCACCACGCAGACCTTCTACGAAAACCGACCCAGCCATTTCAATGTGGTCTACGAATACCAGGGCACCCAGTACACCACTCAGCTGGCCACAGACCCGGGCCCCTACGTGCGCCTGCAGGTGACCCCGGTGGGCGCGATCACGCCACAGGCCCAGTCGCCGTTCCAGCCGCAACCGCAGCAATATCAGCAGCCACAGCAGATTTACCAGGCACCGGTAGTGCAGCAACCCGTGTATGTGCAGCCGGTACTGGCGCCGCCGGTGGTGTATCAGACCTATCCGGTGTACGCCCCACGGCCGCGGTATTACGGGCCGGCGTACTACCCGCCAGTCGGTTTGTCTTTCAACTTCGGTTACAGCCGGGGTCATGGCCACCGGCACAGACACTGGCGCTGAAATGAAAAAAGGGACGCTGCGGCGTCCCTTTTGCTTTCTGCTGGTTCCGGTTTATTCCGCTGTCTGGATCAAGGCACCCTTGAACAGCACCGGCCCGGTCGGTCCGCTGCCCGGCGGAACTCCACCCTTGGGCTCCAGTGAAATGGCCAGTGTGGGCACTTCGCGAATGTCATTGGTGGCTGCTGTCAGGCGCACCACCGGGTCACCCGACAGCACACCCAGCGATTTCGGTGCCGCGCCAGGCGGCAAGGCCCACAGCTCCAGCGATTTGTCAGGCTGCTCCCGGAAGTCGCCCACCCGCTTGAGCAGCAGCTTGCGGTTGCGCGGATCGAAGGTGACCAGCATCGACGCCGAGGCCTTGTCATCCGCCAGTACCGCGACGTACTGGATGTCTGGCGCCGCAGAGAGCTTGGCACTGAGTTCCTGCACCTGCCCTTGCAACTGGCCGTTGGCATTCAAGCCGGTGACGACGGCCACCACGGTGGCCAGCGCCCCGGCAAACGACGCACCGCGCCACACCCCGAGGCTGGCCCACCAACCGCCAGAAGCAGCCGAGGAGGCCGATGACGCCGAACTGGCGGAGGCACGGGCCGACTGCATGGCGCGCGACTGCTTCTCGGCCTGCACAAGGTTTTCGATCCGCTTCCAGACGGCAGCGCTGGGCGCCGTCTGCGGCTGCAACTCGGCCACCGAGGCCAGACGGCTTTGCCAGATGAGCGCAGCAGCACGCAGGGTGGCGTTGTCGCGGGCCAGTGCCTCGAAGCGGCGACGCGCGCCACCCCGCAGGCTGCCCAGCGCGTAACTGGCCGCCAGTTGCTCCATCAGCGAAGGATTGTTCTGAATGTTCATGATGCAAATCGGGTCATACAGCCGCGCAGTTGTTCAAGGCCCCGGCGAATCCAGGTCTTGACGGTGCCTAGCGGCAGCTTGAGCTGCTCGGCCAGTTCGCCGTGGCTCAAATCACGCAGATAGGCCAGGCTCACCACTTCGCGCTGTTTGTGGTCGAGCTGGCTCAGGCACTGGTGCAGGGCCCATGCCTGTTCGCTGGCCAGCGCCGTATCCATGGGGTTAGGCGAATCGCCAGCCACGGTGTCAGAGATCACGTCGTCGAGCTCCTGCGCGAGGTCGGCGCGGTCAGAGGCTCGGCGCCGCAGAAAGTCGAGACCCCGGCTGCGCACCACCAGGCCCATCCAGGCCATGGGGGGCGAGAGGCTGGCCTTGTAGTCGCCGGCAATACGCCAGATGTTGAGGTACGCCTCTTGCAACACGTCTTCGGCCCATTCGCGGTTGCTGACCACCCGCACCGCCACGCCGTACAGCTTGGACGAAGTGAGGTCGTACAGCTCCCGCAGGGCCGACTCATCGGCCTGGGCAACTCGGTCAATCAAGGCGATCAATGCGGTATCCGGGCTTTCTGGCTTCATGGACGGTATTGTCCGGTATTAACAGATACGCTGCGGACATCCAAACGGATTCACCGCCCCATCCGCTCAGTCGGCGCGGGGTGCCCTAAAATTACGGGTTGCGCCGCCTTCCGTGGGCCCTGCCCGGCGCGGCATCCCCGGTTTCTCCATTTCATCCATTCACTCCCCACCCGCCCCATGCCCACCGAAAAAATCGACCAGGTCAGCGTGACCACCAAAGCCAATGTCTACTTCGATGGCAAGTGCGTCAGCCACGGCATCACACTGGCCGACGGCACCAAAAAGTCTGTGGGCGTGATCCTGCCTGCCACGCTGACCTTCAACACCGGCGCCCCGGAGATCATGGAATGCGTGGCCGGCGCCTGCGAATACAAGCTGGCAGGAACCGACGTCTGGGTTAAATCGTCTGCAGGCGAAAAGTTCAACGTGCCTGGCAATGCCCAGTTCGAGATTCGCGTGGCGGCTGGTGAAGCGGCTTACCACTACATCTGTCACTTCGGCTGACCCGCAAGGCAACTTACTCCTGATTTCATAGCGGCTTGCGCAAGAACTAAAAAGGCTAGAGGCCACTTTCATGTCTAACACCATTCTCCAAAACATCCCCGCCTGCCAAAAGGTCGGCATCGCGTTCTCTGGCGGCCTGGACACCAGCGCCGCGCTGTTGTGGATGAAACAAAAGGGCGCCCTGCCCTACGCCTACACCGCCAACCTCGGCCAGCCTGACGAAGCCGACTACGACGAGATTCCGCGCAAGGCCATGGAATACGGCGCGATCAAGGCCCGCCTGGTGGACTGTCGCCCGCAGCTCGCTGCCGAAGGCATTGCTGCACTGCAAAGCGGCGCATTCCACATCACGACCGCCGGCGTGACCTACTTCAACACCACGCCGCTGGGCCGCGCCGTGACCGGCACCATGCTGGTCAGCGCGATGAAGCAGGACGACGTGAACATCTGGGGCGACGGCAGCACGTTCAAGGGCAACGACATCGAGCGCTTTTACCGCTACGGCCTGCTGACCAACCCGGCGCTGAAGATCTACAAACCATGGCTGGACCAGCAGTTCATCGACGAGCTGGGTGGCCGCGCCGAGATGAGCGCCTTCATGACGGCCAACGGCTTTGGCTACAAGATGAGCGCCGAAAAGGCCTACAGCACCGACAGCAACATGCTGGGCGCCACGCACGAAGCCAAAGACCTGGAAAACCTCAACAGCGGCATCAAGATCGTCAACCCCATCATGGGCGTGCCATTCTGGAAGGAAGACTGCGTCGTCAAGGCCGAAGAAGTGAGCGTGACCTTTGAAGAAGGCCGCCCCGTCGCGCTGAACGGCGTGCAGTACCCCGACCTGGTGAGCCTGATCCTCAAGGCCAACGAAATCGGTGGCCGCCATGGCCTGGGAATGAGCGACCAGATCGAGAACCGCATCATCGAAGCCAAGAGCCGCGGCATCTACGAAGCCCCCGGCCTGGCCCTGCTGTTCATCGCCTACGAGCGCCTGGTCACCGGCATCCACAATGAAGACACCATCGAGCAGTACCGTGACAACGGCCGCAAGCTGGGCCGCCTGCTGTACCAAGGCCGCTGGTTCGACAGCCAGGCCATCATGCTGCGCGAAACCGCCCAACGCTGGATCGCCAGCGCCATCACCGGCACCGTGACGCTGGAACTGCGCCGCGGCAACGACTATTCGCTGCTGAACACCGAATCGCCCAACCTGACCTATGCGCCTGAGCGTTTAAGCATGGAAAAAGTGGAAGACGCGCCGTTCTCGCCGCTGGACCGCATTGGGCAACTGACGATGCGCAATCTGGACATCACCGATACGCGGGCCAAGCTGGGGATTTATTCCAATGCCGGGATGCTGGAGTTGGGCAAGGGGGATGACTTCTTGAAGCTGGGTAAGTAAGTCCGATCAACCCAATTGACAAAGCCCGCCAGGTGAAAGCTTGGCGGGCTTCTTTGTTTCAACTATGCGGCATCGTTTGGGTATCACTTGTTCGCAATGGCTAGGGTAGTTGGAACAACTACACAGGCTTCACAAAGTTGCTACTAAGCGCTCTATGGCGATGCCCAAGCTATCTTCGGTAGGCGAGTGAACCACTATAAGTGGCAATTCAAGCTCATGGCAGACAGCCCGAGCATGAGCCGATTCGGCCTCGGCCAAGTCGGATGTAGCGAAAACGTCAGCTACGCCTCCATCCCGCACGGCTAATCTGCTAGCGATGATGTTTGATTCTTCTGTCAGAAGAATTACACCTGTCAGATGCAACTCCCGAAAAACCATCGTCTCTAGCGGAGTCAAAATTCCCTGCTCATTTCGAAGAACAAAGTGCCCATCGAGCAGGATGTTTGAATGGATTAGGCGTCTTTGACTAACGGCTCGTATCAATGCCTGTTGGTTGTCCTCAAGTGCAGAAGTCTTCTTGTCAGTTCTCCAAGTAGCTTGCCCCCTTTCTTCACGGATGAGTTGACTAGCCGTAAAGTGACTGATTCCAAGAGCCTTGGCAACAGGCGTACCCAGAAATCCTTTCCCAACACCATGCACACCGGCCAAGAAAATGATGCTCATTTTTTTACCGCCGGCACCAAGAATTGTTCGAGCTTTTTCAATTCCTTCGATTTCAGATATCTAAAGGACTGTGGAGCCGAAAAGGATTTGAAAATTTTCTCCGGTCCGACTGGCTTGCTATACACGCGAACGTTATGAAGCAAGATGGCAAACCCAGTTTTCTTCGATTCAAAGTAGGCGATCAGTTCGGCACGGGTTAGCCCACCACCATTGTCTCTCGCGATTGACCAAAGTTTGGCCGGACTAGCTTCTATGGTCTCTTTCACGTCAGCCAAGGCGACGATCGCCTGCACTGGCGAAGAGGAATAAATAGCAATAGTTCCTACGGTTTGAGCGGGAATAGTTCGGCGTAGCTCAACCAGTTTGCTTCCATTCGCGATGAGAGAAGCAAACCTGGGCTTCACAGATAGCAGGATCGCACTACCGTTTTGAGAGTCTGAGAATTCTGGAAAAAGAGTCATCGGAAATTTTTGTGATTGACTGGATCGGCCCGGACACAATGCCTTCTTGCGTGAGTACCGAATATGAGATGGATGACTGAAGGTGACATGCAAGTCTGAAAAGCATCACCTTGGTTGGCGTTTTTGCCATTACCTCAATGTCCCTTTGACTGTAAACCGTGCGACGGCTCACGATTTGCATGATGCTAGAGGCGTCGTCGTGCACCTCGTATCGTTCTACGATGCCCAGTGTCGTGACCGCCTTTTCGTCACCGGTTCTGTAGAAAAGCACGATATCACCAGGCTTCACCTGATTGGTCTGCGCTTTGCAAAGATACGCTTGCTTAATGGCATTTCCAGCAACTGAATTGCCCCCAAACAATTGTCCCTGAAGTGCCAGATCTGGAAAAAGAATTTGATGATATTGAGGTTGAATGGGTACGAGAAACTTTTGAACAGAAACGTCTTTCCGATAGTGAGGAAAATATAGCTTTGCGTAGTCGAGTGCAGGAATTTCCACATCCGGGGGGAAAGACGGATGGGCTTTCACCAACATGATGTCAGTTCCATACATGCCACGATGCTGAAAACCGAAATCATTCAGCAACTCCAAGAGATAAAACTGGTCATCACTGGTGTGAACAAAAATGTTCTCGCATCGGTTTTCTGTGGCGAATCGAAATGCGGCTTTCAGAAAGAGTTCGCCGATTTTTCTTCCTCGGATTTTTTCACCTACTTTGAAGGTGCAAAGTTTTAGGGACTGTCCAGATAGCGACTCCTTTGCATCATTAATTACCTCATTCGTTTGAATCGCATAGATGCAAATTGCCTCAATTCCACCTTCTTCAGTTCGGGCGATCCAGGCCTTTCTTCCCGTTTGCGCTTTGTCATGAAACCACCCGTTGAAACTGCGTTCAGGCGTGTCATAACTGGAACGTAGGCTGTCAAAAAGCGGGGTTTCCAGTTGACTGGTGAGGCTATACATCGGGACATCCTCAATGTTCGGAAGATGAACTTCCGCCGGCTCAAGTAGAAGACGGCGAAGCCAATCCTCTGCCGTTTGAATGTTATAGACCCGGTCGCCAAGCCCAGCTAGACGGGCTTTTGTATGGATTTCTTTGTCTTCGGTAATGAGGGCATGGACAGCAGAGCATTCAAGTGCATGAAGGATGTCGTTATCACACGCCTCATTCGCAGACGTTTGTGTCGTATTCCGCGGACTTGAGGGAGCACCTTCAAGTCTCGTGTACTGTGTAAGGCGTGCGAGTGTTCGATCGCGCCTCTGCATATTCTTATCACGCTCAATATCGGCTTGTGATGCTGGGTGATAGAGCAGTTGATGCCCACCGACTCCCGCCAACCGTACGAAATTTGCAAGGCTTGGCGCGAGCACGAGCATGGAATCCTGAAGTGGTATCAGGATATTCGTGTCGAGTAGAAAGCGGAGGCGTTGAGTCACGACTGGCGGAGTGCTATTGGAACAACCGCTTGTTCGATGGTAATACCGGGCGTTTGGACTTGTCGTAAGCTGATTTGATGAGCATGTTCCCCTCCCCTAAATTTCCTATTCCGCCAGCAGCGCAATGTACGCCGTGTAACGGTAGCCGCGGTTTTCTTCTGCCCGGTCAGCTCGGTGACGATGCCCAGAGGGTCGCATCAATGAATGGCGGGCCGCGTTATCAGAAAGCGGGAGATAGTCCATCGGCCGTATTTTTGTCGAATTTTGATTTTCTACGGCTAATCACTGACGATCAACAGTTAAATCGGGCTCCATCCCAATAAATACGGTCGGATGAAGCTACTAAATCAGTAGCAAGTCATCTACCGCAAGCCGCCGCTGGCAGCCTCAACTGGCCTGTGACGCACGTACGTCAGGAAAAACTGCCGCAGCCAGGGTGCTGGAGGTGGCGTAGGTAGGGGCGCTGCGCACCGTTCAAAAGAGTTCTTTAATTTGATGAGATCACATGAAAGAGCTCTTTAATACGCGAGCATGAAAGCAGGCTTGGCAATCATCAAAAAACGCCTTCGGGCGGCTGTTCCGTTGGCCTTCGGTCCCACGGAACGCCTGACAAGCTGGCCATCTACACCCAGGTGGGTCTGTTGTCTGCCGCGACGGGCAGCAAATTGGTCAAACTGGCAGCAGACAAGACCAAGTAAGCCAGGCGGCGAGCGGGCGGCCGTCGCTTGTTAACCGTTGATCAAGGTTTCTTGCCACCCAGATACCCAAACGGGTTGATCGGCTCACCTTTCCACCACTGCTTTTCCAGGCCAAGCCGGAAGATGGCGAAATGCAGGTGCGGGGCATCGGGGCTGGCATTGCCGCTGAAGCCCACGTAGCCGATCACGCTGCCTCGCCGCACGAACTGGCCTTCCGCCAAGCCTTCGGCATAGCGGTCAAGGTGAGCGTAGTAATAGGCAAACTGCCTGCTCGAGTCGAACTGGTAAATGGTGATACCACCGGGCTTGCTCAGGAATAGCTTGACGATGGGGCCATCGTCCACTGCCAGCACCGGCGTACCACGCGCAGCCATGATGTCGATGGCTTCGTGGCCTCGGCCATTGTTGTCC
>CALSAU010000066.1:0-8673 GCA_943372985.1 Polaromonas sp. YR568
AGCAAGCAACGCTGGCGTTCTGGATGTGTCTTCTGCCGCGCGCGCCTTGGGCGCGATGCCCAAGAATGAAGCAGGCGCCATCGAAAGCTGGACGGCCGCGCGCACCGTCGCTGAAACCAAGAGCCAGCCACTCAACGGCATGCCGCCGCACGCCTCACAGTTTGCGGGTGACCCCGATGGCACACCCCAGCAGCAGGCACAGTTTGATACCTCGCGGCGCAATTTTCTGGCCCTGATGTTCTGTCTGATGGTGGGCACAGCGGCGCTGCCGCACATCCTGATGCGTTACTACACCGTGCCCAGCGTGAAGGAGGCGCGGCAGTCGGTGACGTGGTCGCTGTTCTGCATCTTCCTGCTGTACTTCACCGCCCCTGCGCTGGCGGTGCTTGTGAAATACGAGATCTTCAATTCGGTAGTGGGCCTGCGCTTTGACCAACTGCCGGCCTGGGTGAGCTACTGGAGCCGCATTGAGCCGTCCTTGCTGTCGATCACCGACATCAACAGCGACCGGATTCTCCAGCTCAACGAAATGACGATTGGCGGCGACATCATCGTGCTGCTCACGCCCGAGCTGGCCGGCCTGCCGTATGTGGTGTCAGGACTGGTGGCGGCGGGCGGCCTGGCCGCCGCGCTGTCGACCGCCGATGGCCTGCTGCTGACGATTGCCAACGCGCTGGGCCACGACCTCTATTACAAGATGATCGACCCGAACGCCTCGACGGTCAGCCGCGTCACGGTGTCCAAAATACTGCTGCTCATCGTGGCCTTGCTGGCCGCCTATGTGGCGGCGCAGAAGCCGGCGGACATCCTGTTTCTGGTGTCGGCGGCGTTTTCTTTTGCGGCAGCGTCGTTCTTCCCGGCGCTCAGTCTGGGTATTTTCTGGAAACGTGCCACCGGCACGGCGGCGGTGTTGGGCATGACCGCCGGGCTCGCCGTCACCACCTATTACATGTTCACCACCCAGCCCTGGCTGCGGGAGCTGCTGGGCATCACCTCACCGGTGCGCCTGTGGTGGGGCATAGAGCCCATTTCCGCCGGGCTGTTTGGCGTTCCGGTCGGTTTCGCGGTGATGATCCTGGTCAGTCTGGTGACCAAACCCCCCAGCGAGAAGGTGCAGGACCTGGTTGAGTACATCCGTTACCCCGACCTGAAACAGCTCTAAAACCCCTGCGGCCTGCGCAGTGGAGTCCCCTACCAGCAGGAGCCGCGGAACTGGCTTCGCCAGGCCGCAGTTGGAGCGGCCCCCTCGGGGGGGGCAGAGAGCCACACGGAGTGGGCGAACGTGGGGGCTGACATTTCCCGGCTATAATCGGGGGCTTCGCCTTGCTGCACCCAATACCTTCACAGGTTCGACGCTGGGGCAGCTTTATCAACCACAAGGAGAGTTTATGCGTCACTACGAGATCGTCTTGCTGATCCACCCGGATCAAAGCGAGCAAGTCCCAGCCATGCTGGAACGTTACAAGGGCATGATCACCGCTGGCGGTGGCAAGGTGCACCGTGTTGAAGATTGGGGCCGCCGTCAACTGGTGTACCTGATCCAGAAACTGGCCAAAGCCCACTACCTGTGCATCAACATCGAAGCCAGCCAGGCTGTGATGGAAGAAATTGAACATGCGTTCAAGTTCAACGATGCCGTGCTGCGTCACCTGACCGTCGTCAAGAAGAAAGCCGAAACCGGCCCTTCGCTGATGATGCGCAACGTCGAGCGCGAAGAAGCGCGCAAGACCCAGCAAGCCGAGTACGCCGCCAACTGATCATTCATTGAACCAGGTCAGACTGACCGCGTGCATCGCCGAGGCAAGTCCTCTTCGCTACACGCCAGCCGGCATCCCGGCCCTCAGCCTTGTGCTCGAACACGAGTCCGAAGTTGTCGAGGCAGGGGTCACCAGGCAGGTCAAGTTGACAGTCAGGGCAGTAGCCTTCGGAGCGCTGGCGGAAACCACCGGCCGGCTCGAATTAGGCAAACCCCAACTGTTCACCGGGTTCATGATCAACGCACGTACCAGCAAAAGCATTGTTTTACACATTCAATCTGTAAACCCGATCACCCCGATTTAAGGAGTCCATCATGCCCGGACCAAAACGTTTCAACAAAGACAAGCGCCCCAAGCGCAACACACAATCCCTGCTGTTCAAGCGCAAGCGCTTTTGCCGCTTCACCGCTGCCGGCGTCGAAGAAATTGACTACAAGGACATCGACACCCTGCGCGACTTCGTCGCCGAAAACGGCAAGATCATCCCCGCACGCCTGACCGGCACGCGCGCGATCTTCCAGCGCCAGATCAACACCGCCGTCAAGCGCGCACGCTTCCTGGCGATGCTGCCGTACAGCGACCAACACCGTACCCTGTAAGGAGCACGACCATGCAAATCATTCTGCTCGACAAAGTCGTGAACCTCGGCAACCTGGGCGAAGTCGTCAAGGTCAAAGACGGCTACGCACGCAACTTCCTGATCCCCTCCGGCCGCGCCCGTCGCGCCACCGCTGCGGCCATCAAGGAATTTGAAGTCAAGCGCGCCGAGCTCGAAAAAGCCGCCGCTGCCAAGCTCGCTGAAATGCAGGCGCTGGGCGAAAAGCTCGGTGGTACCACCGTCAAGCTGACCCAGAAAGCCGGTGTGGACGGCCGCCTGTTCGGCTCCGTCACCAACTTCGACATCGCAGGTGAGTTGACCAAGCAGGGCTTTGCCGTTGCCAAGTCGCAAATCCGCATGCCGAACGGCCCGCTGAAAGTCGTGGGCGACCACGCCGTGAGCGTGGCACTGCACACCGACGTGACCGTGGACATCACCGTGACGGTGTACGGCGAAACCGCTTAAGTCTTCACGACACTTGAAAAGGCCGCTCGCTGAGCGGCCTTTTTATTTTCGCTGCACAACTTTTACACAGTTGTCCCTGCCTTCATCCACTGGGTTGCCCCCAGATTTATCCACAGACTGTTGCACCCCTCGAGTGACTGTGCACCGCTGAGGCGCTAGCATGTAGAGCTACCAAGGTTTCCCCCAATGTCCGCCGTACTTTCCGCCTACAACGACCCCGGCTACAGTGCCGACCCGCAGATCGCGCAGCTGCGCATTCCGCCGCACTCCATCGAGGGCGAATCGAGCGTGCTGGGTGGCCTGCTGCTCGACAACGGCGCCTGGGACCGCGTGGGCGACCTGCTCACCGACCAGGACTTCTACCGCCGCGAGCACCAGCTCATCTACGCGGCAGTGGGCGCGCTCATCAACGCCTCCAAGCCGGCCGACATCATCACGGTGTACGAGCACCTGCAGAACCAGGGCAAGGCCGATGAAGTGGGCGGCCTGAGCTATCTCAACGCGCTGGCCCAGTACGTGCCCAGCGCCAGCAATGTGCGCCGCTACGCCGAGATCGTGCGCGAGCGCTCCATCCTGCGCAAGCTGGTGTCTGCCAGCGACGAGATCGCCACCAACGCCTTCAACCCGCAGGGCAAAGCCGTGGCCACGATTCTGGACGAGGCCGAGCAGAAGATTTTCAACATCGGCGAGCAGGGCTCGCGCATGAAGCAGGGCTTCCAGAGCATGGACACCTTGGTCGTGAGCCTGCTCGACCGCGTGACCGAGATGTCGGAGAACCCGCAGGACGTCACCGGCGTGCCCACCGGTTTCTACGATCTGGATCGGATGACCTCCGGCTTTCAGGCCGGTGATCTGGTCATTCTGGCGGCAAGACCCTCGATGGGGAAGACCGCGCTCGCCATCAACATCGCCGAGCATGTGGCACTCAATGAAGGTCTGCCCGTGGCTGTGTTCTCGATGGAGATGGGCGCGTCGCAACTAGCCGTACGTATCGTCGGCTCCATTGGCCGCATCGACCAGACCCATCTGCGCACCGGCGCATTGACCGATGAAGAATGGCCGCGCCTGACCGAGGCCATCGAGAAGCTGCGCAACATCTCGCTGCACATCGACGAGACCGCCGGCCTCACGGTGAGCGAGCTGCGCGCCAACGCCCGCCGGCTGGCCCGGCAGTGCGGCAAGCTGGGCCTGATCGTGGTGGACTACCTGCAGCTGATGAGTGTGTCCAGCAGCATGAGCGAAGAAAACCGCGCCACTGCGGTGGGCGAGATTTCACGTGGCCTCAAGATGCTGGCCAAGGAACTGCAGTGCCCGGTGATTGCGCTGTCGCAGCTCAGCCGGGGCGTGGAGTCGCGCACCGACAAGCGCCCGATGATGAGCGACCTGCGCGAGTCCGGCGCCATCGAGCAGGACGCCGACATCATCATGTTCATCTACCGCGACGAGTACTACACCAAGGAGGCCTGCAAGGAGCCCGGCGTGGCCGAGGTCATCATCAGCAAGCAGCGTAACGGCCCCACGGGCACGGTCAAACTCGCCTTCATCAACCGCATCACCAAGTTCGAGAGCCTGGCGCACAGCAGCGGGGATTTCTGAGCGAGCGCGGGGCGATCCCCCGTCGTGAGAATTTCGTCGCTGGGTGCTTTAGCGTACGCAGTCAAACCCGTACTGCCCCTCAGCGGGCCGGGTGGTCAGCCTCGCGTGCAGACCACGCTTGAGGCATTCGGTCTCGGCAATGTCCTGTGCCTCGCCCAGCTTGGACGGGCGAGCTTTCACGACGATCAGTTTGTCGTTGACGCTCACCAGGTCGGCTGAGCAGCCGGTCATCGTCATCACGCAAGCCAGCAGCAACAGGTATTTCATGGCAGTCCTCGGGTTATAGGGGTTTGTTCGTGTTGGCGTCGATGATAAGTGAGCGGTCGTGCATCTTGCCGTGGCTCCTACAAGCCACTAACCCAACCCCAGTGCATGGAACACCCGCAGCGCCGCATAGGCATCGTTGGCCGCATAAACGATCTGGGCTTCGGTCAGTTGCCGGTTGGCCCAGTTGGAGGTCGCGGCCTTCTTGGACTTGATGAAGCGCTTGTTGAACAGCACCGCCACCGCGCCGCGCACGCCCATGTCCTTGCGGTAGCCGCGCTCGCGGAACACGGTGTTCAACTCCAGCACGCCCTGCAGGTCCACGCCCAGCTTGTGGATGATGCGGCGCCGGTCGTCGCCCAGGCCAAAGCCGGCTTTGGTGATGGCGGGCGACTCCAGCAACTTGGCTACCGCGTGGCGGCAGTCGGCGTCTTCGAGCTGGAAAATCCAGGCCTTGTGCAGAGTCGAGAGCTGCACGATGTGCGGGCCCTCTGACTGTTCATTCACCGCAAAGGTGGGCTTGGACTCGGTGTCAAAACCCAGTACGGTGGCGCCCTGGAGGGCCTTCAGGGCGCTCGCGGCCTGTGCGGGGGTATTGACCACCTCGATCTGGTCCAGACCCAGGCGGTCAAAAGGCTCCAGCAAGGCGATTTCGTCTTTGCTGGGGGTGGGGTGGCGCTCGGTCATGGGCGGTGGTCTCGGTCAGGGTGATTGGCACAGGGTGATTCGGTCGGGTCGCCCCAGAGCTTACAGTCAGGCACTGGTTCTTGCGCACACCGATCACAGCACTTGACTATTGAAAGCAAACCGATGGCAGCCCAGGGCATCACCAACGACGAATACAAGCTCTTCCCCTCGCCACGGAACCGGCACCGAACGATCTTCCTCTACCGCGTCTTCCTGCCGCACCCCTACATGCTGATCGACATGGAAAGCTATGGCCTCAAAGGCAAATACAGCCTGTTCGGGGCCTGCCGGCTGGCCGACATGAAGATGGGTCAACTGGTCACGCTGGAGCTGCCCGAAGACGAGGTGACCTTCAACGCGCGCTTTGTTCCAGACTGAGTACCGGACTGAAGGCCCGGCCGAGCACTTTTCACCTCACTAAAATTCCTGAATTTCATCGATCCCATGACCCTGCCTGACACCACGCCCACCGGGCTGCGGATTTGCCGCGCCGACTACAGCAACCCCGTGCATGCCGCCGCTGTCGTGATGCTGCTCGACGCCTACGCACAAGACCCGGCTGGCGGTGGCGAAGGGCTGAGCGATTTCGCCAAATCGCGGCTGGTGCCCGAGCTGGCGGCGAGGCCCCATGCCTTCAGCGTGCTGGCGTTCGATGGCGAGCAACCGGTCGGGCTGATCAATTGCATTGAAGGCTTTTCCACCTTTGCCTGCAAGCCGCTGGTGAATGTACACGACGTGGCGGTGCTGCCAGGGCATCGCGGCCAGCGCGTCGGCGAGAAGATGCTGGAGTTGGCCGAGGCGATTGCGCGGGAGCGCGGCGCCTGCAAGATGACGCTGGAGGTTCTGCAAGGCAACCAGAGCGCGATCCGGCTGTACGAACGCATTGGCTTTGCCGCCTACCAGCTGGACCCGGCGATGGGACAGGCGCAGTTTTTCCAGAAGTGGCTGAGCTGAGCCGCTTGAAATAGCCGTCAGGGGCGGGCGGAATCAGCGGTAGCCGGTGTGTCCCGCAGCAGCAGCAGCGCGGTCAGCCCCACCAGCCCCAGCGCGGCTGAAAACCACAGCGCAGCGCCACCAAAGTGGTCCAGCGCCAGGCCAAACAGCCAGGGCGCGCTGGCCTGCGCAAAGCGTGCGGGCACCATCAGCAGGCCCTGCCGCGCGCCGTAGTCGCGGGTGCCAAACAGCACCAGCGGCAAGGTGCCTTTGGCAATCGTCAGCACGCCATTGCCGGCCCCGTGCAGCACGGTGAACAATGCCCCCAACGGCACACCGCCCAGCAGGAACAGGCCGGCGCCCAGCGTGTGCATGCCCGCAGCGGCGCGGGCCGAGATGAGCGGGTGCACATGGCGCAGCAGGCTGTATTCCAGCACCCGGCCTGCCACCTGGGCCGGCCCCACCAGACCGGCGAACAGCAGCGCCGTGGCCAGCGTGACGCCGTTGGCCTGCAACAGGCGCGGCAGGTGGGCGGCCATTGCCGTGCTGATGAACCAGGTGACGGCGAACACAGTGGCCAGCAGAAAAGCAGTGCGCGTGGCAGCAGTTGTAGGTGCGGCTGGCACCTGCTTTGAATGTGTTTCCACAGGTGGATTCGAGGGGTGCGCCGCATGCCCTGGTGCTGCGCGCGGTGCGCTTGGCAGAACCCAGTTCAAAGGCAATGCCACCACGAGGTGCAACCCGGCCCACGTCAGACAGGCAGCACGCCAGCCCCACTCCAGCTCCAGCCAGGTGCTCAGCGGCCAGCCCACCGTGCTGGCAAAGCCTGCCAGCAGCGTGATGCCGGTGATGGTGCTGCGGGCGTCCTTGCCGTACAGGCGCACCAGTGTGGCGAAGGCCGCCTCATACAGCCCGGCAGCCATCGCCACGCCGAGGATGATCCAGCCGGTAAAAAGGCCGACCGGCCCCTGCGCCATTCCGATGGCTGCAAGGCCCAGCGCAAACACCAGGCTGGTGGCGGTGAGCACCGGGCGACCACCGTAGCGGTCAATGGTTTTTCCAGCGGCAGGCCCGAGAACGGCCGACACCACCAGCGCTACCGAGAAAGCGGCGAACACGGTGGGAGTGCTCACGCCCAGGTCGCGCGCCATCGGCACGGCCAGAATGGCGGGCAGGTAATAGCTCGAAGCCCACGCCAGCGTCTGCGCGATGCCAAGGCCCCAGACAACGGATGTACGCGAGCTCACATCAGGGAGCGTAGCAACAAAACAAGGCAGGGCAGCGAATCAGCCAGAAGTTGCTCAGTGCTTCAGCGATCACCCGGGGTCGCCTGCTTTCCCAGCAGCGTATCAATGCCCAGCGCCACCAGCGCCCCGGCCACCTGCGACAACACAAAGCCCGGTGCGCTGACCGGCGCGATGCCGGCAAAGCTGTCAGACAGCATGCGGCCCATCACCGCAGCCGGGTTGGCAAACGAGGTGCTGGCGGCGAACCAGTAGGCCGCGCCGATGTAGCAGGCCACCATTGCTGATGCCTTGCCTGCAGGCGCGCGCAGCACCACAAGGATCAGCCCAGCGGTGGCTACCGCCTCGGCCAGCCACTGCCCGGCGCCCGTTCGCAGCTTGGTGCTGAGTTGCAGCACATTCATGTCGAACATGGCGTGGGCCAGCCATGCGCCTGCCACTGCGCCCAGCAACTGGGCCATGATGAACAGTGTCGCGGCACGCGCGGGGACCTCTTGTGCGAACAACCCCCTGGACCACAGCACCAGGGTGACCACCGGGTTGAAGTGCGCGCCGCTCAGCGGGCCCAGCAACTCAATCAGCACATACAGCGCAAACACGGTGGCCAGTGTGTTGGCCAGCAGGGCCACACCGTTGTTGCCGGCGCTCAGGCGCTCGGCCATGATGCCGGAGCCGATCACGGCACACAGCAGGGCGGCGGTGCCCAGGCCCTCTGCAAAGAGCTGTCGGCCCAGCGGGCTGGCAGCCGCGCTCATGCCGGCATGTTGTCGTTGGCCAGCGCCCGTGCCGTGCCTTGCAGCGCCATCCGCTCCAGGCTGGCCGGTGGCAGATTGATCAACAGCTCCAGGCGTTTGCGGATGGCATACAGCGTCTGGCGAAAGGCTTCAAGCCGCTCCTCATCAGTGCCGGTGGCCTCTGACGGGTCGGCATAGCCCCAGTGGGCCGTGGCAGGGTGGCCGGGCCAGATCGGGCAGACCTCGCCGGCGGCGTTGTCGCAGACGGTGATGATCAGATCCATCTTTGGTGCGTAGGGCTGGGCAAATTCATCCCAGCTTTTGCTGTACAGGCCGTCGGTGGAAATGCCGGCGTTTTTCAGCACCTGCAGGCCCAGCGGGTTGGGCTGCTGGTT
>CALSAU010000067.1:0-8517 GCA_943372985.1 Polaromonas sp. YR568
TGCGCTTGTTGACCTTGTCCTGCAGGCCTTTGGACTTGATGTACGTCCACAGCTTGCTGACGATCTCGGTGCGTGGCAGAGGCTTGTCGCCCACCACAGCCGACAGCGCTGGGCTCAGCGTCAGGGCTTTCATGAACGCTGCGTTGGGGGTGCGCTTTTTGGCGGGCGCTTTTTTTGCTGCTGGCTTTTTCGCTGCGACTTTTTTCGCAGGAGCCTTCTTGGCGGCTACTTTCTTGGCAGGAGCCTTTTTGGCAGGCGCCTTTTTCGCTGGGGCTGCTTTCTTCGCAGCTACTTTCTTTGCCGGTGCAGCCTTCTTTGCGGCTGCTTTTTTTGCCGGTGCTTTTTTTGCAGTTGCCATGATTGATTTTCCTTCTAGAAGTTGATAAATCACCACCCGGATAACTACTTCCCTGTGGCAGATCGGATGCTACTGGAGAAAAACGCAGTTTCCTAGCGAAAAAGCACTTTATTTGCGCGTTGATGTTGCGGATTTACCTCTGAAAATCAGAAAAACGCCCAGCAAAATCACGCCGCACGCGGCCCACTCACCCCCGGTGACGTGCTCCGAGGCGAAAAAAGCCCCCAGAAAAATCGCGATCAGCGGGTTCACGAAGGCGTAGCTGGTGGCCATGGCCGGGCTCGCGTGGGCCAGCAGATAGAGGTAGGCACTGAAGGCGATCAGCGAGCCGAACACCACCAGATACACCCATGCAAGCAGCGCCGTCAGGTCCACCGTGCCCGTGTTTCCCGAGGGAAACTGCTCACCCAGTGCGAGAGAAATCACCATCAACACGGCGCCACCACACAACATTTCGCTCGCAAAGCCCACCGGCCCGGCGGCCAGCGGCATGCGGGTGGTTGACAGCACCGAGCCCAGTGACCAGGCCAGCGTGGCCCCCGCAATGCAGGCCAGACCGACCGGCGCCGCCGAGAAACTGCTGCCGCGCACCAGCAGCAATACGCCAGCCAGGCCCACCAGCATGCCGGCCAGTTCCAGCTGGCTGGGCCGCTGGCCCATCAGCAGGCCCCAGGCGCAGACCAGCATCGGAACGACGGCGATGAACGCCGCGATCAGGCCCGAGCCGATGTATTGTTCGGCGCTGGCCGTCAGGCCCATGCCGCCGCCCAGCATGAGCGTGCCGACCACGGTGGCGTGCCACCATTGTCGGAGGGTGGGCATGGGGTGCTTGCGGAAAACCACCCAGGCCATCAGCAGTACGCCGGCCGTGAGAAAGCGCGTGCCCATCTGGAAAAAGGGCGGAAAGCTCACCAGTGCCAGGCGAATGGCGAGGTAGGTGGAGCCCCACACGAGATAGCAGGCGAGCAGTGCAGGGATCAGCAGCGACGGTACCTTGTTGGTGTTGCTGGCACTGGCGGAGGTGGTGAGTGCAGATGTCATGCTGGCATGTTAGGTTGCCATATGACCGCTGGCCATGCAGAATTAAAGGCAGTTGAGACCCTGGACTTTTAAATTCAAAGTTGAAACGCCCTATGACCGAAACCACCGAATGTGACCACTACGACAGCCGCATCCTGGCCGAGCTGCAGCAGGACGCCCGCATCACCATGGCTGAGTTGGGCCGGCGTGTACACCTGAGCCAGCCGGCGGTGACCGAGCGGGTGCGCAAGCTGGAGCTCAATGGCGTTATCAAGGGGTACCGCGCTGAGGTCGACTTGTCCCGACTGGGCTATGGCATTCGCGCCATCATCCGGGTGGCGCGCGCCGAGTATGCGCGGGTGGTCAAGCTGATCGAGCAAACGCCCGAGGTCATCAATGCCTATAACGTCACCGGTGAAGACAGCTGGGTGCTGGAGATCGCCGTGATCGATGTGGCCCATCTGGATGCGGTGGTCACCAAGTTCTGCATCCTCACCGAAACCTCGACCGCCATCGTGCTCAACGCACCGCGTGAAAACGCGGTGGTGTTGCCAGCGCGCCGTGAGAACATCAAGCCCACCATCAGGAAAGTCACCGGAAAATGAATACGTCCATCCGCTCTCTCGTGACCTGTGATCTCTGTGACCAGCACAGGAACGACACTTCGGGCAACTTTCGCGTGCTGCCGCCGGTGTTCCGCAGCTTCGGTGGCCGCACGGCCTTCAGCGGACTGGCGGTCACCATCCAGTGCCTTGACGACAACTCGCTGGTCAAGGCGACGGTGGAGTCACCCGGCGAGGGGCGGGTGCTGGTGGTGGATGGCGGGGGTTCCCTGCGCCGTGCGCTGCTGGGCGGCAAGCTGGGCGCGGCGGCCGCAGCCAACGGCTGGGCGGGTCTGGTGATTGACGGCTGCGTGCGTGATGTGGCCGAACTGGTGCAGTGCGATGTCGGCATCAAGGCGCTGGCCCCCATGCCGCTGCCGACAGACCGCAAGCAGCAGGGCTTGCAGGGCATTGATGTGCAAATTCAGGGGGGGTGGGTGCGGCCGGGGGATTGGGTGTGCGCCGATGACGACGGAATCGTCGTGATGAATCCGTAGGCCTGCGCTCTCATTAAGCCCCGAAGCTGGTCATTGGCTTTCCGTTCGCCCCCGGCCTGTCGAAGGACAGGCTTGGGGACCGCCCGCAAAACCTCGTCAGCCCGTCAGACCCTTGTAGAGCATGTAGGCGGCGAGCACGTACAGGATGCTCGCAAATATGCGCTTGAGCTTGCCCACAGGCAGGCTGTGCGCCGCCCTGGCGCCCACGGGTGCCATGAAGAAGCTGGCCAGCGCGATCACCAGCAGAGCGGGCAGCCAGATGTAGCCAAACGAAGCCGCTGGCAGGCCCTGCACGTTCCAGCCGCTGAACACGTAGCCGATGACGTTGGTCAGGGCAATCGGGAAGCCCAGGGCCGCTGACGTGGCGACAGCACTGTGGATGGCGACATTGCACCACGCCATGAAAGGCACGCTGATGAAGCCGCCACCGGCGCCGACCAGACCGGAGAGAAAGCCGATGAAGCTGCCCGCGGCAAACTGACCAGCAGTGCCCGGCATCTGGCGTGTGGGTTTGGGTTTCTTGTCGAGAAACATCTGCGTGGCCGAGAAGCTCACGAAGAGGCCAAAGAAAATCGCGAGGTAGGAGCCCTTGAGCAGCGCGAACACGCCCAGGCTGCCGATGAAGCTGCCCACCACAATCCCGGGCGCCAGGCGCTTGACGATGTCCCAGCGGACGGCGCCGCGCTTGTGATGCGCCCGCACGCTGGAGATGGAGGTGAAGATGATGGTCGCCATCGAGGTGGCGATTGCCATTTTCACGGCCAGATCAGAGGCGACACCCCGGTTCGACAGGATGATGCTGATGAACGGCACCATCACCATGCCACCGCCGATGCCCAGCAGGCCGGCGAGAAAACCAGTGGCAATCCCGAGGACTGCAAGTTGAGCGATGAGGACGGGCTCTAGAGGCATTCGGTAAAAACTTTGCTCGGGGTTTTCACCAGACGCAAAAGACTTGTGTTTGAAAGGCAGTAATTTACCCCTGATTCGCGGGCGGATTACCGTCACGCAGATATCAGGTGCTTTCTATCCGTGCCAGATCTCTTCCCTGTGAGAAAGCCCTGCGCCGGGTTCACCGTGCCGGTTGTGCTGCCGTGGCGGCCTTGCGGGGTGGAGCCTTCATCCCTCGCATCTCTTGCGCTGGCGGGGCTGCACCGGCGCTCGGTGTGACTCTGGCCCGGAGGATTATTTTGGTATCCTGCATTGACCAAGGCCAGCCGCTCCCCCGAGGGGCCGACAGGGCAAATGGAATGTGCGTGGGGATGGTTCGCCATGACGTGGCGCTCGCCCAGGACGGTAAAGGCTCAAGTCATGTCAGTCTGGATTCGTTATCGGGTCAGTGCAGCACCAGATCAGCCCGGTCTCGCCGGTTTCGGGTTGCTCGAGGGGCAGTCGATTGCCGTCTGCACGGGCGACATGTTTGGCGGCTTTGAACGCACCGGGCAGTCCCTGCCACTGGACAGCGTGACGGTCGACATCCCATGCAACCCGGGCAAGTTCATCGGACTCTGGAACAACTACCACGCGCAGGCTGCCAAGCAGGGGCTGGCCATTCCTGCCGAGCCGCTGTATTTCATCAAGGCTTCCAGCAGCTACTGTGCACACGATCAACCTTTTGATGTGCCTGCCAGCTACGACGGCCGTGTGGTCTACGAGGGCGAGCTTGGGCTCGTCATCGGGAAAACCTGCAAGAACGCCGATCTGGACGAAGCCGCCCAGGCGATTTTTGGCGTGACCTGCGTGAACGACGTGACGGCCCTGGACCTGATCACGCGCGACGCCTCGTTTGCCCAATGGACGCGCGCCAAAAGCTTTGACACCTTTGGCATCTTCGGGCCGGTGATTGCCACCGGGCTGGATCTTTCCACGCTGCAAGTGCGAACTCTGGTCAATGGGCGCGAGCGGCAGAACTACGCCTGCAGCGACATGATTTTTTCACCGGCGCAAATCGTCTCGATGCTGTCACGGGAGATGACGCTCTTTGCGGGCGACGTCATTGCCTGCGGCACTTCGCTCGGCGTGTTGCCTGTCAAGCCGGGTACGGTGGTGGAGGTGTCGATTGACGGTATTGGTGTGCTGCGCAATACCTTTGCGCCTGACCGGTCGTCCCCGAACAATCCATAAGTCATTCAACAAGTCAGTAAAGAAGTTTCCACATGAAAATTTGTGTAGTTGGAGCAGGCGCCATCGGCGGCATGCTGGGCGTCAAGCTGGCCCTCAGCGGGCATGAGGTCACCCTGATTTTGCGTGGCGCCAATCTGGAGGCGGTCAACCGGGACGGCTTGCGCCTGATTGAAGAAAACGGCAACGAGCTGCTGGCCCGACCAGTGCTGGCAACGTCCAGCATTGCGGCGGCAGGCGTTCAGGATGTGGTGATTCTTGGCATGAAGGCGCACCAGGTTGCGGCGGTGGCGGCAGATCTGCCGCAACTGATGCATGCGGGCACGCGCATCGTGACCATGCAGAACGGCATTCCGTGGTGGTACTTCCACAAGCTGCCGGGCGCCTATGCTGGCTCGCCAGTGCGTGCGGTGGACCCGGATGGCGTCATCGCGCAACACATCCCCATCGACAGCGTGATTGGCAGCGTGGTGTACCCGGCGAGTGAGGTGATCCAGCCGGGCGTCATCAAGGTGATCGAGGGTAACCGCTTCACGCTGGGTGAGATTGACGGCTCCGACACCCCCAGCATTCGCGCCATCAGCGATGCCTTCAAGGCGGCAGGGTTCAAGGCGCCGGTGTCCAGCGACATCCGCTCGGAAATCTGGCTCAAGGTGTGGGGCAACTTGAGCTTCAACCCGATCAGCGCACTGACGCACGCGACGCTGGAAGATATCTGCCTTTACCCGCCAACGCGGGAACTGGCTGCGGCCATGATGACCGAGGCGCAGTCCATCGGTGAAAAACTCGGTGTGCAGTTCAAGGTCAGTCTGGAAAAGCGCATCGCAGGCGCGCAGGCAGTTGGCCAGCACAAGACATCGATGCTGCAGGACGTGGAGCAGGGCCGGGCGCTGGAGCTGCAGGCCTTGGTGGCTTCGGTGATGGAGCTGGGCCAGATCACGCAGACGCCAACGCCCACTATCAATGCCGTTTACGCACTGGCCAGTCTTTTGGCCAGCAACCTGCAGAAGCACAACGCCACGCTGAAGATTGCCTGATTCGGTCTTCTGATTCGGCCGCCTGATTCAACCGCCTTAGTTAACCGCCTGATCCCCAACCTTTGAGAGTTTGTCCCATGACCTATTTCACGACGCTCCACGAAATGATCGCGCTGCAGGCGCCCGCCGCTACGGCCATGATGGCGCCTTCTGGCGTGCCCTTGAGCTATGGCGCGCTGGGGCAGCTCATCAGCCGCACCACCGACAAACTCAATTCGCTGGGTGTTGGTCGTGGCGACCGTGTCGGCATCGTGCTGCCCAACTGTCCCGAAATGGCCACGGCGTTCGTGGCGGTGGCCAGTGCGTGCACAGCAGCGCCGTTGAACATGGCTTACCGCGCTGATGAGTTTGAGTTTTACCTGAGTGACCTTAAAGCCAGGGCACTCATCGTGGCCGTGGGCAGCGAAACGCCCGCGCTGGCGGTGGCGGCCAAACTGGGTGTGGCGGTGATCTACCTCAAGGCATTGCCGGAGCAGGGCGCCGGTAACTTCGAACTGCAAGCCGATTCGGTGATCGCAGGCGCGGCAGGCCAGCCGGGCGCGGCACACGCCGACGACGTGGCGCTCATCCTGCACACCTCCGGCACCACATCGCGGCCCAAGATCGTGCCGCTGTCGCATCGCAACGTGTGCGCTTCGGCCCGCAATATCAAAGAGACCCTGCAGCTCACGCCAGCCGACCGCGAACTGCACGTCATGCCGCTGTTTCACATTCACGGCCTGATTGCCGGCGTGCTGGCGCCCATGGCAGCGGGAAGCCAGATCTTCTGCACACCCGGCTTCAATGCGCTGAAGTTTTTCGCGTGGATGAAAGAGTGCAAGCCCACCTGGTACACCGCCGTGCCCACCATGCACCAGACCATTCTGTCGCGCGCTGCGGGCAACATGGATGTGATTGAGGCCAATCCGCTGCGCTTCATCCGCTCGTCGTCGTCGTCGATGCCGCCGCAGGTGATTGCCGAGCTGGAAAAAGTGTTCAAGTCACCGCTGATCGAGTCTTACGGCATGACCGAAGCCGCGCATCAAATGGCCAGCAACCCCTTGCCGCCGGCCAAGCGCATTCCCGGCTCCGTGGGCGTTGCCGCAGGGCCTGAGGTGGCCATCATGGACACAGAAGGCAAGCTGCTCGCGCCGGGCGAGATCGGCGAGATCGTCATCCGCGGCGAGAACGTCACACTGGGCTATGAGAACAACGAGAAGGCTAACGCCGAAGCCTTCACCCATGGGTGGTTCCGCACCGGTGACCAGGGCACCATGACCGCTGACGGTTATGTGACGCTGACGGGCCGACTGAAGGAAATCATCAACCGCGGCGGTGAAAAAATCTCACCCCGCGAGGTGGACGAAGTGCTGATGGATCATCCGGCCGTCGCGCAGGTGGTCACCTTTGGCATTCCGCATGACAAGCTGGGCGAAGAGGTCGGTGCGGCCGTGGTGCTGCGTGAAGGCAAGACCGCCACAGACCGAGAGATTCGCGATTTCGCGGCGACCAAGCTCGCCGACTTCAAAGTGCCGCGCAAGATCCTGATCATGGCCGAGATCCCCAAGGGCGCCACAGGCAAGCTGCAGCGGATCGGGCTGGCACAGAAGCTGGGTCTGGCCGAAAAATAAGGTGTCTGCGAGTGCCACCGGACCGGCATCCTGAACCGGGGTTCAGGTGGGCAAGGGCAGTCAGGTTTCGGGTTCGTCTGACGCGAGACGATCACACCTGCCTGACAATTTACCAAGCCCGGGCTCAAAGAGCATTGGTTCAAGGAAATATAAAGTCCGGCGCGCATCGCAGACAGTACGATTGTAGGCTTTCGTGAGGGCGTGTGGGGTTTGATAGCAGGCCGCAGCCCATGCGTTGACCGGCCACACCGGGGCCGGTTCAGAGCAACTGGCCGTCGGTTCCGAGCGCGGCGTCCAGGCGCTGCAGCAGCGCCTGGAGTTGGGTGTTGAGCTGGGTGTCGATCTGGGCGTCGTTCTGGGTATTGCCCGTGCTCTGTGGTGCAGCAGCGGCCTGCGGGGGCACTGCTGTGCGCTCAGGCAATTCAAAGGCCAGGTTCAGTGCGGCCAGCACCGCGATGCGGTCGCGTGCCTTGATCTTGCCGGCATCGCGGATCTTGCACATGGCCATGTCGACACGGTTGACGGCGTCGAGCATACGCGCGTCGCCGTTTTCGGGGCAACCGAGCAGGTAGCTCTGGCCCATGATCTGCACTTCAAGTTGCTTCATCACTCGGTTCCTACCGTGCTGCGCTGGCCCTGGCCATTGGCTTCGGGCAGGCGTTCGAGCAGTGCATCCACCCGGGCACGTGCCGCACTCAGCCGCGACCGGAGCGAATCCCGCTCGTGCGTCAGCACCGTGACCTGGTCATTGAGCAGGGCATTGGTCCGCTGCAATTCCTCGTAGCGCACCAGCGGGCGCTCGACACGCTCGGTGATCTGGTCGATGGGGGTTGGATTCGACATGGAAAAAGCATTGTAGGGTTTGCGGCAGGGCGGCGCGTAGAATCTGCGCTGTTGGTGCTCGCGGTGTGGTTCACACGCCGCAGTTCAACGGGAAGCAGGAAGAAGTCAACGCCATCCATGCCGGGCCAGTGCCCCTAGGAGCGCGCCGAGACCTCCAGCCTGCGCTGCCCCCGCAACGGTAAAACGGACGAATGCCGCATTCCTGACCCACATCGGGAATCCATTCAGTTTTCATCACTCGCCACTGAGCGCCCTGAACAAGCGCTTGGGAAGGCGATGAAAGCAGTTCCGTCAGCCCGGATACCGGCCAACAAGGTGAACGTGTGCGTCCGTATCCGGCGCTGCGTTTGTGACGCTCATGCACTGGCGGGGAAGCCGGTGAGGGCCTTTGAACTTGAGTTAATCCATGAAACCTTGTGTTGATCGCGT
>CALSAU010000068.1:0-8352 GCA_943372985.1 Polaromonas sp. YR568
TGGCGGGCATGTCTACTGTGTAGCCCTGCGCCTTCATCGCGCTGAGCGTGTGGAACATTGCCTCGAACACCGAGAGGTAAGCCGCGCTGCCGATGTTTCCGGCATTGGGCGGGAAATTGAAGATCACCACGGCCACGCGGCGCTGGGCGCGCTGGCTGCGGCGCAGCGCCACCATCCGGCTCACACGGGCGGCGAGCATCAGCGCGCGCTCGGGGCAGGACTGCATGTCCTGTGCGGTGTCGTTCGCGGTGAAGGTGCAGGCGTGGTGGCAGCCGGTGCAGGTCACGCCGGCATGGCCAGGGCGACCACCGAACACCATCGGGCTGGTCGCGCCGTCCAGCTCGGGAATCGCCACCATGATGGTGCTTTCCACTGGCAGCAAACCGCGCTCGGAACCACCCCACTGCGCGAGGGTCTGGAACTCCACCGGGTGGGCTGCCACATAAGGCACATCCAGCCTGGAAAGAATGTCTTCGGCAGCTTTGGCGTCGTTGTAGGCCGGGCCACCGACCAGCGAAAAGCCGGTGAGCGAAACCACGGCATCGACCATGGTCTGGCCGTTGCGCACAAAAAATTCATCAATGGCAGGTCGTGCATCCAGACCGGCCGCGAATGCGGGAATCACGCGCAGGCCGCGAGCCTCCATCGCCGCAATCACGCCATCGTAGTGCGCCGAATTGCCAGACAGCAAATACGAGCGCAGCACCAGCAGACCGACCGTGCCCACCACCGGGGTTGCAGGCATGGGCAAGGCAGACACTTCAGCCGCCAGGCGGCCAGCCATGCGCGGATGGTAGACACCCACATCCGGATACTCGATGGGTGGCTCTGCACGAACCACGCTGCGCAGCTCCTTGCGCTCGCCGTCTGCACCGCGATTCACCACGTGGCGGATCAGGTTCAGGATGTTCTCGTCCGAACCGCCCAGCCAGTACTGCAGCGTCATGAAATAGGCGCGCACATCCTGTGCAGTGCCGGGCACGAAGCGCAGCAGCTGCGGAATGCGCCGCAGCATCTTCATCTGTGCTGCGCCGCCGGTGGAGGCTTTTTCCTTGTTGCCACGCAACTTCTTGAGCAGCGCCATCGGGCCGCTGGCGGGCTTGGCCATGTCGAAGTTGCCGAGGCGGGTGAGCTTGACCACTTCTGCGGCCGAGGCCATGCACACCATCGCGTCGCAATGGTCACGCCGGGCCTGCAGTGCGGGCAGCACCGGCAGGAAATGGTCTTCCAGAAACAGCATGCCGCAGACCACGATGTCGGCTTTGGAAATGTCATCGCAGCAACGCGCCACGGCGGCTTCGTCACCCGCGTATTCAGAAGCGGCGTGAAAGGCCACCGACAGGCCGGGCAGCTCGCGCGCCAGTGTGACCTGCGCCCGCTCGACAGCGCCTGCGAAGTGGGTGTCCATGGTCACGACGACCAGACGAACCCTTTGGTGATTGACTGCAGACATCGGCTTAGCGGCCATAGTGAGCCTTGGCGTCATACAGTGTCTCCACGGTGATCAGGGACACCCCGCGATCCATCGCAAAGCGCTCGGTGTTGCGCTTGGCCTTGCCGCGCACGAAGAAGGGAATCTTTTTGAGCTCTTTTTCAGCGTCGATGCCCCAGGTGGCTTCTGCAGGGGACAGCGTTTCATTGGCTGCTTCTACTGCAGTCGTGGCTTCTGCTGCGAGTACATGGGCAGGCTCGGCCGACGCTGCAACGGTCTGCGCCCGAGGGGTCACAGCGCCACCCAGGTGCGACGGCGCGGCGTCCTCATGGAATTCGGCATCACCGCGGAACATGCCGATCAGGTGCTCTTCGAGCCCCATCATCAGCGGATGCACCCAGGTGTCAAACAACACGTTGGCGCCTTCAAAACCCATTTGCGGTGAATACCGCGCCGGAAAGTCCTGCACATGCACCGGCGCCGAGATGACGGCGCAGGGCACGCCCAGGCGCTTGGCAATATGGCGCTCCATCTGCGAGCCCAGCACCAGTTCGGGCTGCAGTTCGGCAATGCGGGCCTCGACTTCAAGGTAGTCGTCGCTGATCAAAGCCTCGACACCATAGAGCTGTGCGGCTTCGCGCACTTCGCGGGCGAACTCGCGGCTGTAGGTGCCCAGTCCGACCACGGTGAAGCCCATTTCCTGCGCGGCGATGCGGGCTGCGGCGACCACATGGGTGGCATCGCCAAAGACAAACACACGCTTGCTGGTGAGGTAGGTCGAATCCACCGACTTGGCATACCAAGGGGCACGCGCCTCGGCGTTGGCCAGCACACCCGAAGGATCCACACCGGCGAGTTCGGCTACCTCAGCGATGAAATCACGCGTGGCGCCAGAGCCGATGGGCACCGTGCGTGTGGAAGGCTGGTTGAAGGTGCGCTTGAGCCAGCTGGCGGCCAGCATGGCGATCTCTGGATAGAGCACCACATTGAAATCAGCGTCGCCCAGACGAGCCAGATCGGCGGGCGTGGCGCCCAGCGGTGCGGTGACGTTGATGTCCACACCCATGTCGGTCAACAGACCGGTGATCTCACGCAGATCATCGCGGTGGCGAAAGCCCAGCGACGCCGGGCCGAGGATGTTGCAGCGCGGGCGGCGGGTCTCGCCTTCGCTCTCCCCTTCGGTTTGCGGCGCACGGCGCACGCTGGTGTCGGCCAGATGACGAACCATCTGATAGAAAGTCTCGGAGGCGCCCCAGTTTTCCTTGCGCTGGTACGAAGGCAGCTCCAGCGCCACCACGGGCACGGGGAGATCCAGCGCCTTGCACAGGCCGCCCGGATCGTCCTGAATCAGCTCGGCGGTGCATGAGGAGCCGACCATCATGGCCTTGGGGCTGAAGCGGGCGTAGGCCTCGCGGGCAGCGTTCTTGAACAACTCGGCGGTGTCGCCACCCAGGTCACGCGCCTGGAAGGTGGTGTAGGTGACCGGTGGCCTTTTGGCATTGCGCTCGATCATGGTGAACAGCAGATCGGCGTAGGTGTCGCCCTGGGGCGCGTGCAGGACGTAGTGGACGTCCTTCATGGCGGTGGCAATACGCATCGCCCCCACATGCGGCGGTCCTTCGTAGGTCCAGAGTGTGAGCTGCATCGTGGTGGCCTTTGATCAATCTAGGCGGCTAGCCGCATTCGGCGAACCAGTGGTCTGCTGAAGAGCTCAGCCAGATCGGCCGCCTGTTCATAGCCTTGGATCGGGGTGAAGACCAATTCGATGGCCCATTTGGTGGTCATGCCCTCGGCTTCGAGCGGATTGGCCAGCCCCAGACCGCAGACCACGATGTCGGGCTGCGCTGCGCGGCAACGGTCGAGCTGGTTTTCCACATGCTGGCCTTCTGACAGGAAGGTGCCCTCAGGCAGCCAGGACAGTTCTTCAGCCATGTGCTGGCGGTGCAGATAGGGCGTGCCCACCTCGGCCAGCGTCATGCCCAGTTCACGCGAAAGAAAACGGGCCAGCGGAATTTCCAGCTGGGAATCGGGGAAGAAGAAGATGCTCTTGCCAGCAAGTTGCGTGCGCTGGCGTGCGACAGCAGTGGTGGCACGCTCGCGGCTGGCGGCTATGGCAGCCTCGAATGTGGCAGCCTCCACACCGAAGGCGCTGGCTGCTGCCTGCAACCATGCGGTGGTGCCCTCCACACCCAGCGGGAACGGTGAAGGCAGGCGCTTGGCACCGCGCGCTTCCAGCGCTACTGCGGTGTCAGCCAGAAAGGGTTGCGCCAGCAGGAACACTGTGTTGGGGCCAACCGCAGGCAGGTCGGTGGCATGGCGCGGCGGGAAAAAGCGAACGCGCTCAATGCCCATCTGTTTGAACAGCCGGGCAAACTGGTCTTCCACCACATCGGCCAGTGCACCCACCACCAGCAGTTCGGTGGGTGTCTCAGCACTGTGCACCGGCAGGCTGGGCACCAGCGACGCGAGGCAGGCGTCTTCGCCCTGGGTGAAGGTGGTCTCGATGCCGCTGCCAGAGTAATTCAGCACCCGTACATCCGGCGAGAAGCGGCCTGACAGGCGCGACGCGGCGCGCGACAGATCCAGCTTGATGACTTCGGAAGGGCAGGATCCGACCAGAAACAGCAATTTGATTTCAGGGCGACGCTCAATCAGCCGGGTGACCACGCGGTCAAGCTCTTCATTGCAATCTGCCAGACCGGCGAGGTCGCGTTCGTCAATGATGGCGGTGGCAAAACGGGGCTCGGCAAAAATCATCACTCCGGCGGCCGACTGGATCAGGTGCGCGCAGGTGCGTGAGCCGACCACCAGGAAGAACGCATCCTGAATCTTGCGGTGCAGCCAGATGATGCCGGTCAGACCACAGAACACCTCGCGCTGGCCGCGCTCTTTCAGCACCGGCGCATCAGTGCAGCCACCCGTGGCTGCATGAATCGGAATGACCGGGCTCATGCGGCGACTCCTGAAGGCTGATCGGCCGATGCGGCTGGCTGCCCCTGCAGCCGGGCCATGCGCAGCTTGTAGATGAACTGGCCTGCGTTGATGACGTAGGTGGCGTAAGCCGCCAGCGCCAAAAGCATCAGGCCGCGCGCATCAAGCCAGCCGGACATCAGCGCAGCCAGATAGGCGGTGTGCAGTGCCAGCACCAGCATGCTGAACACGTCTTCCCAATAGAAGGCTGGAGCGAACAGGTAGCAGTCAAACACCACCTTCTCCCAGATGCAGCCAGTGATCATGATGGTGTAGAGCGTCAGCGTCTTGATGACCACCGACACCGTGGCGGCGTATTCGCCCTCGCCCGTCCAGAGGAAGCGGAGCACCAGCACCAGGCTGACCAGGAACACCAGAAACTGCACCGGGGCCAGAATGCCTTGCACCAAGGTCCAGACAGAGCCATCGCGCCGCACACGCTGCTGCGGTGTGTAAAGCGGGGCGCTGGTTTTTGGTCTCGGGGCGCCAGGTTGCATTGTTTTGGTGCTCATGTGTAATTTAGGTTGAATTTAGACGCGCTTGGGACTTGTGTCAACTTAAATTGACGTATATATTTATTTACATTGAATGGAAATCGTTGACCGACCAGATACTGAAACAAGTACTTAGTACTTACCCGGGCATCTGCACAAATGTTTTGACGGTGACACAAGTGGACAGGTACAAGCTGATCTGGCGAGTGTGTTTTGCAAAAGAGGCAAAACAGGGTCGCCGGGAGAAATTGCAAAATCTGATGACGTAGTAGAGCTCCGGCCAGGACCGTAGCCCGTGCGCATTGGCACCAACCGCGCCATGAAAAGGCGGCGCAGGAGAAGTGAGATGGGCTCGTTTTCCAGATATGAATCGGAAAAGCCAGAGGGATCAGGGTTCGGCTCCGCATCGGATCCGTGGCCGGATGCCAGTAACAACTACGCACAAGGCGTTGAGGGATTTTTACAGTCTGAGCGCGGGGACATGCCCGACCAGACCAGTTTGCGGACCATGCTGCTGGCCAAGGCTGTCGAATACGAAATCATCCCCCGCCTGATGCTCGCACATCGCTTCCCGCACGAATGCTCGATGGACCTGCCCGTGATGGAGCAGGTCTCGCCTGAAGACGTGCTGGAATTCGCACGCATGGTGCTTCACGACGACGATGCAGCGCTTCAGCGCAGCGTGATGTCCTTCCGGGCGCGCGGCATCCCGATGCAGTCGATCTTTCTGGATCTGCTGGCGCCAGTGGCCCGACATCTGGGCGAGCTGTGGGAGCGCGACCTCTGCGACTTCACCGAAGTGACCATGGGCCTGGGCCGCCTCCAGCACGTGCTGCGCGAGAACAGCGAAGCAACTGCCCCGCCGCCAACACAAACCGACGCCAACCCCGGGCGCCGCATTCTGCTGGTGCCCTGCCCCGGCGAACAACACACCTTCGGTCTTTCTCTGGTGGCCGAGTTTTTCCACCGCGCCGGCTGGGACGTATCGACCAACTTCGGCGCCAGCGACGTGTCTCCCGCGGTCATGGTCAAGCAGGGTTGGTATGACGTCGTCGGCTTCTCGCTGGGCAGCGAAACCAGCATCCTGCGACTGGCCGAGTGCATTGCAGAAGTGCGCCGCGCAAGCGTCAACACCGGCGTCCCTATAATCGCCGGGGGTGCAGTGTTTGCACTCCATCCGGAATATGCCGCGCAGATTTCCGCCGATGCCATCATCATCAACGGCGGTACAGCCCCTGAAATGGCCGAAAAACTCGCGGCGCGCAACACGCGCATCGGCGTGGGCAGTTGAAACCCCAGCTCACGCCCCCACCTCACACCTAACATCCGGATGAAAGACAACTCATGCAACAGGTAACGCAAGCGTTCATTGACCGGCATTTTGAAATGCCGAGTCAGTTCCTTGCCAATCTGGACGTCGATACGGCGGCAGAGTTGATCACAGCCGCGGCAGATGTCGTGTTGGTGCTTGACGACTCTGGCGTCATTCGCGATCTGGCACTTGGCAGCGACGATCTCCGCACCCAGGGCTGCCACGAATGGCTCGGCAAGACATGGTCTGAAACCGTGACTGTCGAAAGCCAGCCCAAGATTGAAGCATTGCTGAAGAACCCCGTCTCAGGTGACGGCGTTCGCTGGCGCCATGTCAACCACCCGGTGGCTGGCGGTGCGGCGGATCTGCCCCTGTCCTATTCGGTGGTACCTGTGCGCCGCAAGGGCCAGCCTGCCTCCAGCGAAACCACACTCACCCTCGCCTTCGGCCGTGACCTGCGCGCGCAGGTGGCACTTCAGCAGCGGCTGGTCACGGCACAACTCTCCATGGAACGCGACTACTGGCGCCTTCGTCAGGTGGAGACGCGGTATCGCCTGCTGTTCCAGATGGCCACCGAGCCAGTGCTTATCCTCAGTGGCTCCATCGACAAGGTCGAAGAAGCCAACCCGGCTGCGCTCGAGCTGTTTGGCGAGAAGGCCAAGCGCCCCGGCTGGGCACTGGCAGACAGCCTGGACTCGACCAGTGCTGATGCGGTTCGCCACATGCTCGATCGCCTGCGCGCCACCGGCCGAGCAGACGCCGTGCAGGTGCGCCTGCTGGAACACAACCACCCGCTCACGCTGACGGCCTCGCAGTTCCGCCAGGAAAACTCCCTTCACTTCCTGCTGCGTTTCTCGACCCAGGAGTCGGCCGCAGCGGTGAACACCGACAACGGCAAGCAGCAATTGCTGCAGGTGATGGAAAGCGCTCCCGACGCGCTGGTGGTCACCGATATCGAAGGCCGCATCCTCACCGTGAATCGCGCCTTCCTCGATCTGGGCCAGATCGGCACCGAAGACCAGGCGCGCGGCCAGTTGCTCGACAAATGGCTGGGCCGCAGCGGTGTGGACTTCCGCGTGCTGCTGTCCAATCTGCGCCAGCATGGCTCGGTCAAACTGTTTGCGACGCAACTGCGCGGCGAACTGGGCGCGAGCAGCGAGGTGGAAATTTCTGCAGTCTCGGTAGATGCTGGCGATCAGCGCTGCCTGGGCTTCACCATCCGCGACATGGGCCGGCGCCTCACCAGCGACGGCCGTGGCGCCAAGGAACTGCCACGCTCAGCCAGCCAGATGACCGAGTTGGTCGGCCGCCTGCCGCTGAAAGACATCGTGCGCGAAACGACCGACCTGATCGAGCAGCTGTGCATCGAAGCCGCCTTGCAGCTGACTGGCGACAACCGTGCTTCCGCAGCGGAGATGCTGGGCCTGTCTCGTCAAAGCCTGTACATCAAGCTGCGCCGATTTGGCATCGGGGAATCGACCGGCGAAGTGGAACACTGACCTGGCGCGCAATCTCCCGCTCGCTCCAACAAAAAGGCACTCTCGCAGTGCCTTTTTTGCGTTCAGGGTTGGCTGATGGGCTGTTTTTTAAGGTGTTTGTTGAGCTTTTTGTTGCGCTGCGGCACTTTCAGGCGATGGATGACGTCCAGTTTTTGGTTCAGATTTAAGTGTCAATCTCAATTGACACTTGATGGTGTCCGATGTAAAACCTATGCATGACACGCCCCTCCCTCGCCACCGTCACGGAGCTGTTCAAGCCGATCACCTGGTTTCCGCCGATGTGGGCTTTCGCATGCGGCGTGGTCGCCTCTGGCATTTCGATGGATGGGCGCTGGGGACTGGCGATTGTGGGCGTGGCGCTGGCCGGGCCGTTGGTGTGTGCCACCAGCCAGGCCGTCAACGACTGGTTCGACCGCCATGTTGACGCCATCAATGAACCGCAGCGCCCCATTCCTTCCGGGCGCATGCCGGGTCGCTGGGGCCTGTATCTGGCCATCAGCTGGACTTTTGTTTCCCTGCTCGTCGCAGCCGTGCTGGGTCCGTGGGGCTTCGGTGCTGCGGCCATCGGCCTGCTGCTGGCTTGGGCCTACAGCGCGCCGCCTGTGCGGCTGAAAGAAAACGGCTGGTGGGGCAACGCGGCCTGCG
>CALSAU010000069.1:0-8295 GCA_943372985.1 Polaromonas sp. YR568
GTTTGATTTGTGGGTGGATCTACGACGAAGCAGCCGGAGCCCCTGAGCACGGCATCGCACCTGGCACCCCATGGGCTCAGGTGCCCATGAACTGGACGTGTCCCGAATGCGGTGCCCGCAAGGAAGATTTCGAAATGGTTCAGATCTGAGCCATCGGGCGTTTGCCGGGCCCCAGCCTGAGGATCCGGTGACAGGCACCTGCGCATACGGGCTGCAAATAGAGGAGCAATCTCAGTGAGCATTTCCAGTTCAGGGTTGAAGGTTTTGGTCATCGACGACAGCAACACCATCCGGCGCAGCGCCGAGATCTTCCTGAAGCAGGGAGGCCACGAGGTGCTGCTGGCAGAGGACGGGTTCGACGCCCTCTCCAAAGTCAACGACTACGAGCCCGACCTGATTTTTTGCGACATCCTCATGCCGCGGCTGGACGGGTATCAAACCTGTGCCATCATCAAGCGCAACGTGAAATTCTCGGCGGTCCCGATCGTGATGCTTTCCTCCAAGGACGGCGTTTTCGACAAGGCCAGAGGCCGCATGGTGGGGTCGCAGGATTACCTGACCAAACCATTTACCAAAGACCAGCTGCTGCAGACCGTGCAGGAGCTCGGTGCAGCAAAACAAGGAGTAGTTTGATGGCGATTAAAAAAATACTGGTGGTGGACGATTCCAAGACCGAGCTGATGTACATCACCGACCTGCTGGTCAAGAACGGATTCACGGTCAAGACGGCCGAGAATGCGGAAGACGCCTTCCGCCGGCTGGCTGAAGATAAGCCTGAACTGATCCTGATGGATGTGGTCATGCCCGGGCAAAACGGCTTCCAGCTGACCCGCGCCATCACGCGCGACCCGCTGTACTCGGACATCCCCATCATGATGTGCACTAGCAAGAACCAGGAGACCGACCGTGTCTGGGGCATGCGCCAGGGTGCGCGTGACTACATCACCAAGCCGGTCGACGCCGACGAACTGATGGCCAAGATCAAGGCCCTGGGCTGAGCGGCTCCCGACACTGAAGCATGGCGAACAGACAAGCCCTCAGAGAGCTCCAGACCCGGCTGGCTGACAGGTTGCAGGTGGCCCGTACACAGGGCGTCGCCGCGTCATGGCTGGCCGTCGAGGCGGGCAGCAAAAAATACCTTTTTCCGCTCAGCCAGTCTGGCGAAATCTTTCCGTGGGTCGCCATGCAGGCCGTGCCGTACACGCAGGCGTGGTTCGCGGGCGTGGCCAATTTGCGGGGCGGTTTGTACGGGGTGGTGGATCTCGCCAGCTTCGTGAGCGGCCAGGCACCGGCTGCTAAGAGCGAGTTGTCCCGCACCGATTCGCGGCTGGTTGCTCTCAACGGCGCGCTGGAAGTGAATTGTGCCTTGCTGATTGACAAGCTCTCTGGCCTGCGAAATCAGGAAGCCTTCATCGATTTTTCCGAGCGCAAGCCGGATGCGCCCGAGTATTTTGGCAATCAGTATGTGGATGCCAGCGGTGCAGTCTGGCAGGAAATCAACCTTCAGTCGCTTGCCCAGCAGGCCCATTTTTTGACGATTGGTGCCTAGCGCACCTCTCCTTTTGTTGTTCCCGGAAGGCTCACCATGTCTGTTCTAGCAAATATCCAGAAGCTGTTTAAAACCAAGTCATCCCAGCCAGACGACAGCATGGACATGGCATCCATGGGCACGCTGGGTGATCCATTGGCCAGCAGCACGATGGACGAAGCTTCGCTACACACGGCGGCGCTGCGTTCGTCGCAGGCCACCGAGGAGTTCCCGGCGAGCCGCATGGCCACGGCGGAAGACGGTCTGGTATCGGCCAATCCTGATCTTCTGACCCTGCCGCTGCTGGGTCGCCGGACCATCGGGCAGCACCAGCGGATTCTGGTGAGCTTGCTGGCCATTGCGGTTGCTGTTCTGGGTACCGTGACATTCCTGGCGCTGAATCAGGCGGAGAAAGTGGCTCAACAGGTGGCGGCCACCGGTCAGTCCCTGATGCAGTCGCAGCGACTGGCCAAATCGGTTTCGCAGGCGCTGGTGGGTAGCGCTCAGGCGTTCCCGGACGTGCGCGAAAGCGCCGACGTGCTGGCCAAGACCGTGCGCGGACTGAAGGCGGGCGAGGAAAGCCTGCGCCTCGCGCCAGTGTCCGAGGACCTGTTGCCCGATGTGGAAAAGGTGACGCCGCTGATGGAGCGCGCCGAGAAGAACGCCAACACCGTCATGGGTCAGCAGAACATCCTGACACAGGTGGGTACTGCTCTTCGCACCATCAACCGCCAGTCCTCCGACCTGCTGGAGATTGCCGAAACCGTCTCGTCCCTCAAACTGCAGCAGAACGCGGCGCCTGCGGAGATTTCTGCTTCCGGTCAGCTGGTGATGTTGACGCAGCGTATCGGTAAATCTGCCAACGAATTCCTGACGCAGGAAGGTGTGAGTCCCGAGGCCGTGTTCCTGCTGGGCAAGGACTTGAACTCCTTCAAGGAAATTGCACAGGGTTTGCAGGAAGGCAGCCCCGAACTGCGCCTGACAGGCTCCAAAGACCCGCAGACCCGCGAGCGGCTCGATGCGCTGCTGGCGCTCTACGAACAGACCCGTGTTCAGGCTGGCGCCATTCTGGGTAACCTGCAGGGTCTGGTGTCAGCGCGTGAAGCGCAGTCGTCCATCATTGCCGACAGCGAGCCGCTGCGCCGGGGTCTGGAAGAAATTCAGGGCAAACTCTCTTCACAAACCGGTCTGGGTGCCGGCGCGCTGGCCACGCTGATTGGTGCGGCCTTGTTTGCCTTGCTTTGCGCTGCGGGTCTGGCCCGTTTGCAGGTGCAGGACAGCCAGCAACGTCAGGCAGTGGCTGAAACGCAGCGTCAGGAAGCGAAGAGCCAGGAACAGGACGCCAAGCGCGTCAACGACGCCAACCAGGCCGCCATTTTGCGCTTGATGAACGAGTTGCAGACAGTGGCTGAGGGCGATCTGACACAGGAAGCCACCGTGACCGAGGACATCACCGGCGCCATCGCCGACTCGGTGAACTACACGGTGGAGGAGTTGCGACAGCTGGTGGGTAACGTGCAGAACACGGCGACCCGTGTGGCGCAGACGACTGCCCAAGTGGAAAGTACTTCGACCGAACTGCTGGCGGCGTCTACCGAGCAGCTGCGGGAAATTCGTGAAACCGGCCAGTCCGTGCTCGACATGGCGACCCGAATCAACGAAGTGTCCACACAGGCGCAGGAATCTTCCCAGGTGGCGCGTCAATCGTTGACGGCTGCCGAGTCGGGCCTTCAGGCCGTGCAGAACGCCATCGGTGGTATGAACTCCATCCGTGACCAGATTCAGGAAACCTCCAAGCGGATCAAGCGACTGGGTGAGTCGTCGCAGGAGATTGGCGAGATCACCGAGCTGATTTCAGACATTACCGAACAGACCAACGTGCTGGCGCTGAACGCCGCCATTCAGGCTGCGTCCGCTGGTGAAGCCGGACGAGGCTTCTCGGTGGTTGCCGAGGAGGTGCAGCGACTGGCTGAACGTTCCGCAGATGCAACGCGTCAGATTTCTGCGCTGGTGAAGGCGATTCAGACCGACACGCAGGACGCGGTGGCCGCTATGGAACGATCTACGCAGGGTGTGGTGGAAGGGGCCAAGCTGTCCGACAACGCAGGTACTGCGCTGACCGAGATTGACCAGGTGTCACGCCGCCTTGCTGACCTGATTGAGCAGATTTCGGCTTCTGCCTCACGCGAAGCTGCATCGGCCAACGTGGTGGCGGGCAACATCCAGCACATTTTTGCGGTGACAGAGCAGACCGGAGAAGGTACCCGCTCCACGGCGCAGCAGGTGCGTGATCTGTCCCGCATGGCCGAGGAGTTGCGCCAGTCAGTGTCGCGATTCAAGATCGCCTGATTGCTGTTTGCCCGTGCGGACCCTGTCCGCAGCCGTTGGCACCGATTTCTGAACCAGTTTGTCCCTTATGCAACCCAATGCTTCGAATCTGAACGCCGCCGAACCGGATGTCGCTGTCAACGATCTGGGTCCCTTGGCATGGGTGCTGGACGAACTGCGCAAGTCCCTGGACGGTGCAGCCAAGGCGCTCAAACGTTTCGTGCGCGATGCAGAGGCGGCACGCGGCTCGGATCTGGCGACCATCGACGCCAGCCACCTGCGTATTGCGCGTCAGCAGCTGCACCAGGCCGTCGGTGCGCTGGAGATGGTGGGTCTGGCTGGGCCTGCGCTGGTGTTGCGAGCCATGGAGGCCGCCGTACAAAAATTCGTGCAACAGCCTGAGCAGTGCAGTCAGGATGCAGCCGCCCGGATCGAGCGTGCCAGTTTTGCCCTGACCGAGTACCTCGAAGGCATTCTTGCGGACAAGCCGGTGTCGTCGGTGTCGCTGTTCCCGCAGTACCGTGAGGTTCAGGAACTGGTGCGTGCCGACCGTATCCATCCGGCAGACCTCTGGTCTTTCGAATGGCGCTGGCTTGACATGGAACTGCCCGTCAAGGCGGAGCCGCTGGATTACAGCGACGCGGCACGCGCGCAGATGGACCAGTCGGTGCTGCAGATGATGAAGGGCAATGCGGCGCAGGCCGGCGAGACACTCAAATCACTGAGTCTGGGATTTGCAGCCCGGCAGACCGAACGCCAGCCGCGTATTTTCTGGAAGATTGTGGCGGCGTATGCCGAGGCCGTGTCCCGTGGACTCCTGAAGTCGGACCTGCATGTGCGTCGCGCGGCATCCCGCGTGTTGATGCAGTACGCAACGCTCGCCAAAGGCGATGTAGCTGTGTCCGACCGTCTGGCCCAGGACCTGCTGTTTTTCTGTTCGCAGGCACTGCCGAACCAGGTGGCGGATACGCCCTTGCTGGCGACAGTGCGTGCGGCTTATGGCCTGAACCGCTTCAAGCCGGTGGACTATGAACTGGTGCAATTCGGCCGTTTTGATCCGGCCTTGCTGGCACAGGCCAGAAAACGCATCACGGCGGCCAAGGAAACATGGTCATCGCTTTCAGGCGGTGAAGTCAGCAAGCTCAAGACCGTGAGCGACCAGTTCTCGCTGGTCAGTGATTCGCTGCTCAAGTTGCACCCTCCGAGCGAGCCGTTGGCGCAGGCGTTGACCCGCGCCATCGAGACCACTGTGCGGTCGGCTCAGGCGCCGCGGATTGAGTTGGCGATGGAAGTGGCGACCTCGGTGCTCTATCTGGAGGCGGTTTTCGACGACCTCGACCCGAACGATCCGCAATTGGCCGCGCGCACGCGCAACTTGGCCGAGCGTCTGGAGAGTGTGCGCGCAGGAGGCAGCCCGCAGCCGCTGGAGAGCTGGATGGAAGAGCTCTACCGCCGGGTCAGCGACAAACAGACCATGGGCAGTGTGGTCGGCGAGCTGCGAATCGCGCTCGGCGAACTCGAAAAATCGCTCGACATTTTCTTCCGCAACCCACAGGACAAGGCGTCGCTTCAGGCTGTGCCCGGCCAGCTTTCGCAAATGCGCGGCGTGCTGTCGGTGCTGGGGCTCGACCAGGCCTCGCAGGCCGTCCTGCGCATGCGCGGCAGTGTGGAGCAGATGCTGGTGACCGAGGTCGATGAGCAGATGGCCAAGGCCGCCGGCACCTTCGACCAGTTGGGCAACAACCTCGGCGCCTTGAGCTTCCTGATTGACATGCTCAATTACCAGCCGGCGCTGGCCAAAAAACTGTTTGTTTACGACGACGAAAAAGGCGAGCTGCGGCCCCTGATGGGTCGCACCCAGGCTGCAGCCCCGGCAGATTCACCAGCGCCTGTTATCGATGCCGTGTCCCAGGAATTGCAGTCTGTGGTGCAGGGCGCGAACGCCGGCGCATCCGACGCGGCGTTGACGGTGAAGCTTGATTCGCTCGCCACCCAGGCGGCGCTGGCAGGCCAGGCTGCATTGGCAAAAACTGCCCGCGATGCCTCGCTCGCTGTTTCGGCAAACGATGCGGGCGCCGCAGCCCAGGCCATGACCACGCTGGCTTCGGCCGTGACACCCGCACCTGCGGCTCCCAGCGCAGCAGTGGATTTTGAAGAAGACGACCTGCGTGACATCTTTATTGAAGAAGCCCAGGAAGTGGTGGGCCAGGGCCTGGAGGCGTTGAATGCGCTTCAGGTCAACCCGGGCGATGTCGAGCAGCTGACGACGCTGCGGCGCGCCTTCCACACCCTCAAGGGTAGCTCCCGCATGGTGGGGCTCAACGAGTTCGGGGAGGCGGCATGGTCGCTTGAGCAGCTGCTCAACAGCCTGCTGGCTGACCAGAAATCAGCCACTGATGAGTTCAGGACTCTGGCGTCAGATTCCGTGAACGGTTTCGGGCGCTGGATTGCCGACATCATGGCGGGTAGAGAGGGCGCCTGGTCCGCGGCACCCTTCCGTGCCAGTGCTGACGCGCTTCGCACGCGTGGCGAATACCTGCCACTGGCAATAGGTGTCAGCGGTGCAACTGCCGCAGCGTTGCAGGCTGTCGAGGTGTCCGCTCCGGAGATGCCGGCTGCGGTGCCACCTCAGGCCATGGCGCTGGAAGTGCCTGAAGTACCAGCGGCACCCGAGGTACAGGCGGTGCCCCAAGACATCAGTCTTGCTGCTGCGTTCGAGACGCCAGTCACCAATCCATCCGTCTCTGGGCCACCCGCGCAAGCGCTGGCTGATTTCGACTTTGATCTGGAACTGGACGTCACGCCCCCCGTAGCACCTGCGAGTGCTGCCGCCCCCGTGCCGGCAGCGCCAGCCCAGGACGCCAATCTTTCGGATATTGACTTCGATCTCGTGTTTGACACCCCCGCGCCTGCTGCCAGTGTGGCCCCGGTGGTGAAAGTCGTCGAGCCGGAGTTGCCACCGATGGAGATTGAGGGCATCGACTTCGACAGTCTGGCAGCGTTGTCGTCTGACCCTGTCAGCGTGCCTGCCTCGCCGGTGATCGCGCCTGTGGATGAGCTCCCGGCGATGGAGCCGATGGCACCGGTCGAGCCCGAAGCGGTCGAGATGTCAGCCGCAGAATTTGAAAAGCATTTCCAGCTGGAAGAGCCCGCAGTGGTTGCGGTCCCGGCAGCGGCGGAGCAGTCGGCGGTTCCGGAAGCAGAGTCGCTGGACATCAGCCTGGATGTGACGGATCTCGACGCCATTGCCGCATCGCAGGCGGAAATCCCGGGCGATGCAGACCGTGGCAGCGATGGTGATGAAGGCGATGAGCAGATCAAGGTGATCGGCGGCCTGCGCATCGGCATCCCGCTTTACAACGTTTATCTCAACGAGGCCGATGAGTGGTCGCGCCGTCTGGTGACTGAAATTGCCGAGTGGTCGCTGGAGCAGGATCAGCCTGTTGGTGACTCGACGGTTGCGCTGGCACATTCGCTGGCGGGCAGTTCAGCTACGGTCGGATTCGAGGCCCTGTCGGAGATGGCCCGTGCGCTGGAGCACGCCTTGCAGCAGTCCCAGGCGCACCACCAGAATGGGGCCGCTCGATACGGCCAGGTGTTTGTGGATGCGGCAGAAGACATTCGCCGCTTGCTGCACCAGTTCGCTGCCGGTTTCCTCAAGCCGTCTGATCCGGGCGTACTGGCGCGGCTCAAGGAACTGGAGTTTTCCGACTCCGGCTTGCCACTGGCCAGCGAATTCGACGACCTCAATTTCGCAGCGCCCGAAGCCGCCAAGTCGGCCGCGGCGCCGCTGCAAGCCGTACCTGCCCCTTCGCCTGGGGCTGCACCTGTGGTGGCACCCCTGGCGCCGCCCTCTCCTTTCAGGGTCGAGCCCGTGGCGGTGGCCCCGGTGGTGGCGCCCGCTGCACCTGTCGCTGCACCGGCACCCGCACCTGTTATGGCGCCGCCTCCCGCAGCGCCTGCTCCGGCAATGGCTGCGCCAGCGCCCGCCATGCCAGCAGCGGTCATGCGCGACGAGGATAACGGTGATGACGACGACATTGATGCCGTCGATGCGATCGACCCAGACCTGTTCCCGATCTTCGAGGAAGAGGCAGCCGAGCTGATGCCCCAACTCGGCGGCGCGCTGCGCCAGTGGTCGGCCCGCCCTGACAACCAGGGCGCCCGCATGGAAGTGCTGCGCGCCCTGCACACCCTCAAGGGCAGTGCACGCCTTGCAGGCGCGTTGCGGTTGGGCGAGATGGCGCACCGCATCGAGTCTGAAATCGAACACCTCGGTTCCGCTGATGCGGCGAGTCAGGATTTCGAGCCGTTGCTCAATCGCTTCGACTCGATGGAGAACACGCTCGAGGCCCTGCGCCGCGCGGATGCCGCCATCACTGAGATGCCGATGGCTGCGCCACCCGCCGCGCCGCAAAGCGTTGCCGCGCCGACTGCAG
>CALSAU010000070.1:0-8283 GCA_943372985.1 Polaromonas sp. YR568
GTTGATTTGCCCTGACCATTGGCGCCCAGAATGCCGATGCGCTGACCGGCCAGCACCGACTTGCTGACGTTTTGCACGATGACGGTGGGCGGTGTGCCTGCAGGTGCGTCTTCAGGCGCCGGGTAGCCGAAGTACGCGTTCTGTATCGACAGCATCGGGTTGGGCAGATTGGCCGGTTCCTTGAACTCGAAGGTGAAGTCGGCCTCGGCCAGCAGCGGCGCCACTTTTTCCATGCGGTCCAGCGCCTTCACGCGGCTTTGCGCTTGCTTGGCCTTGCTGGCCTTGGCCTTGAAGCGGGCAATGAACTTCTGCAGGTGAGCGATCTTTTCCTGCTGCTTGGAAAAAGCCGTTTGCTGCAGGGCCATCTGTTCCGAGCGCAGGTCTTCAAACTTGCTGTAGTTGCCGCCGTAGCGGGTCAGCTTGGCCCCTTCGATGTGGACGGTGACATCGGTCACCGCATCGAGAAACTCGCGGTCGTGGCTGATCACCAGCATGGTGCCCTGGTAGCGCTTGAGCCAGGCTTCCAGCCAGACCAGTGCGTCCAGATCCAGGTGGTTGGTGGGCTCGTCCAGCAGCAGCAGGTCGGAGGGGCACATCAGCGCGCGTGCCAGCTGCAGGCGCATGCGCCAGCCGCCGGAAAAGCTGTTGACCGGGTTGTCGAGTTCGCTGACCTTGAAGCCGAGGCCCAGAATCAGCGCCTGTGCGCGTGCCTGGGAGTCGTGCACGCCAGCATCGTAGAGCTCCATATAGGCGTGCGCCATGCGGTCACCATCGCCGCTGGCTTCGGCTGCGCTGACTTCGGCCTGTGCGGCCATCAGCACGATGTCGCCCTCGATCACGTAGTCGGTAGCGCTTTGCTCGGTTTCCGGCATGTCCTGCGCGACCTGCGCCATGCGCCATTGGGCGGGAATCGAAAATTCGCCGCCGTCTTCGTGCAGCGAGCCATTGAGCATGGCGAATAGCGACGACTTGCCCGCGCCATTGCGCCCCACCAGACCGATTTTTTCACCGGGGTTGAGCGTCACAGAGGCGCTGTCGAGAATCACTTTGGCGCCGCGACGCAGCACCACGTTTTTAAGGGTAATCATTCAAAAGGCCGGGTCAACAAAAGGGGCAGGGTGCGCGCTCGGCACACATCCTGAGTGCACGCAGGTTTCAGGCCTGATGTGCAGCGAGCTGTTCGCGCGTCAGCAGCAGTACCTGGTCGGCGCCTGCGCTGGTGTCGAACCACAAGGGGTCGAGCTGTGGAAAGGCCCGCGAGAAGTTCTCGTGCTCATTGCCTATTTCCAGAACCAATACCGCATTTTCGCTCATGTGTGCGGCAGCCTGCTGAAAAAGGGTGCGGATGAAGTCCATGCCATCTGCGCCACCGGCCAGTGCCAACGACGGCTCAGCGCGAAACTCAGCCGGCAGGGCCGCCATGCTGGCCGCGTTCACATAGGGCGGGTTGCACAGAATCAGGTCATACGGACCTGCACAGGCCGCGAGGCCGTCGGATTCGATCAGGGTGATGCGGCGGCCCAGGTCGTGGCGATCAACATTGATCCGTGCCACGGCCAGCGCGTCGGTGCTGATGTCGGCTGCATCCACCACCACTTCGGGGTAAGTCAGTGCGGCAAGTACAGCAAGGCTTCCGTTTCCGGTGCAAAGGTCCAGTACGTTGTGGGTGTGCTCGCCCAACCACGGGTCAATGCTGGCATCGGCCAGCAACTCGGCAATCAGCGAGCGCGGGATGATGACCCGCTCGTCCACATAAAACGGCACGCCCATGAGCCACGCTTCGTGCGTCAGGTAGGCGGTGGGTTGGCGGGTTGTCACCCGGGCCTCGACGAGCGCTGTGACTGCCGCGTACTCCTCGGGGGTGACGGGTCGGGTCTCGACCGAGTCCAGATCGTCCACCGGCAAACCCAGCTTCCACAGGACCAGCCAGGCGGCTTCATCGAAGGCGTTGGTGGTGCCCTGGCCAAAGCCATCGGAAAAGCTCAGGCCGGCGGCCTCCAGCCGGTCGGCCATGGCTTCGATGAGCGCCAGCACGGTGGTTGACGCGCTGGCCGGGCCTGACGAGCCCGCGCTCATGCCGAGGCCAGTTTCCAGAGCACGCCCTTGTAGATGTTCTTCAGCGGCTCCAGTGAACTCACGAGCACATGCTCGTTGATCTTGTGGATGGTGGCGTTCACTGGCCCCAGCTCAATCACTTGCGGGCAGATTTTGGCGATGAAGCGGCCGTCGCTGGTGCCGCCTGTGGTTGACAGCTCGGTGGTAAGGCCTGTCTCGTCCTGAATGGCAGCCTGGACGGCATGCACCAGATCGCCCGGCGTGGTCAGAAAGGGCAGGCCGCCCAAAGTCCACTTGAGGTCGTATTCCAGCTGATGCCGGCTCAACACCGCCTGCAGGCGTTGCTGCAGGCTCTCGGGCGTCGATTCGGTGCAGAAGCGGAAGTTGAAGTCCACCACCAGATCGCCCGGAATTACGTTCGAGGCCCCGGTGCCACCGTGGATGTTGGAAACCTGCCAGCTGGTGGCCGGGAAGAATTCATTGCCCTGATCCCACTCGGTGGCCACCAGTTCAGCCAGCGCAGGTGCAAACAGGTGAATCGGATTCTTGGCCAAGTGCGGGTAAGCGATGTGCCCCTGCACGCCCTTGATGGTCAGCTTGCCGCTCATGGTGCCGCGGCGCCCGTTCTTGATCATGTCGCCGATCTGCTCCACCGAGGTCGGCTCCCCGACGATGCAGTAGTCCAGCACTTCGCCGCGCGCCTTGAGCGCTTCGCAGACTTTCACAGTGCCATCGGTGGCCGGGCCTTCTTCGTCGCTGGTGATGAGAAAGGCAATCGAAAGCGCCGGATCGGGATGCTCCGCAAGGAACTCCTCGACAGCCACCACCATCGCCGCGATGGAGGTTTTCATGTCGGCAGCGCCCCGGCCATAGAGCTTGCCATCGCGGTGGGTCGGGGTGAACGGGTGGCTGGTCCATTGCTCGAGGGGGCCGGTGGGCACCACATCGGTGTGCCCCGCAAAGACCAGCGTTTTGGGTTTGACTGACCCGGCTGCGCCTTCGCGCCGGGCCCACAGGTTGGTCACCTGGAAGTGCTCAGGGCCGCTCACGATGGTTTCGCAGCGGAACCCCAGCGGCGCGAGGCGCTCAATCAGCAGGGCCTGGCAGTCTGCATCGTCAGGGGTGACCGAAGGGCGGGAAATCAGCTGTTCGGTGAGGTGAAGCGTGGAGGACATCAGGAGACTTAAAAGACTTCAGGCAAATAGCTTCGGACAAATGGCTTCAAGCAGATTTCAGAGCGGCGTGAAGCCGGAGGTTCCGTACTTGGAGTCGGTGCCCGGCCTGACGTCGAGCGTGATCTCGGTGAACGACGGCTGGTCGTCGGGATCTTCCTCGGGTTCGGCCGCCTTGGCCTTGACCGCGAAGTCGTTTTCGAGCCGCCACATCAGGTTGGTGGGCGAGTCGGCAAACAGGATGCCTTCCTTGCGGGTCACGACGCCGTCGACGATCAGCTTGGCAATGGCCTGCTCGAAGGTCTGGGAGCCATCGGCCATGGATTTTTCCATCGCCTCTTTCACCCCCGAGAAGTCGCCTTTTTCAATCAGTTCGGCCACCAGTTTGGTGTTGAGCATGACCTCGACCGCCGGCGTACGCCCACCGGCCTGGGTGCGCAGCAGGCGCTGCGAGACGATGGCTTTCATCGCTGCCGCCAGATCGCCCAGCATGGTCGGGCGCACTTCCACCGGGTAGAAGCTGAGAATGCGGTTCAGCGCCTGGTAGCTGTTGTTGGCGTGCATGGTAGCCAGGCACAGATGGCCGGACTGCGCATAGGCAATGGCGGCCGACATGGTTTCACGGTCGCGGATCTCGCCGATCAGGATGACGTCCGGCGCCTGGCGCAAGGCGTTTTTCAGGGCGATCTGCAGCGACTGGGTGTCGCTGCCCACCTCGCGCTGGTTCACCACCGATTTCTTGTTGGTGAAGAGGAATTCCACCGGGTCTTCTATGGTGAGGATGTGGCCTAGCGTGGTGGCATTGCGGTGGTCCATCATCGAGGCCAGGGTCGTGCTTTTGCCCGCACCGGTGGAGCCCACCATCAGCAGCAGACCGCGCTTTTCCATGATCAGGTCGGCCAGGATGGGCGGCACGTTCAGGCTGTCCAGCGGCGGAATCTCGCTGGGAATGAACCGGATCACCGCCGCGTAGGTGCTGCGCTGGCGAAAGCCGCTGATGCGGAAGTTGCCCACGCCCGGCAGGGGCAGCGCCATGTTGAGCTCACCCAGTTCTTCCAGCTCTTCAATGCGCGCTGGCGGCAGCACTTCCGCCAGCAGGTTGCGGGGCGCCTCGGGAGGCAGTACCTGCGCGTTAATGGGCACCGCCTGCCCGTTGATCTTGATGAGGGCCGGCGAGTGCGCAGACAGGTAGACGTCCGACGCCTTCTTGTCGGCCATCAGGCGCAGGATTCGTTCCATCGTGCTCATCGCGTTGCTCCTCTAGATTCAACTTAGTCTGCAAGTCAGCTGACGACGCGCCGCGCAACTCACCCTTCGATACCTCAGGGCGAACGGAGAGAGAGCCCATACCAGCAGGAGCCGCGGAACCGGCTTTGCCGGGCCGCAGGCGGAGCGGCCCCCTCGGGGGGCAGGGGGCCACACGCAGTGGGCGACCGTGGGGGCCATATGTTCAGTCGCGCAGAAGGTCGTTCAGGCTGGTGGTCGAGCGTGTTTTGGCATCGACTTTTTTGACAATCACTGCGCAATACATGCTGTACTTGCCACCGGCCTTGGGCAGATTGCCCGACACCACCACCGAACCGGCCGGGATGCGGCCATAGCTCACGGTATCGGCTTCGCGGTCGTAAATCGGTGTGCTCTGGCCGATGTAAACGCCCATCGAGATGACGGAGTTTTCCTCGACGATCACGCCTTCGACCACTTCGGAGCGGGCGCCGATGAAGCAGTTGTCTTCAATGATGGTCGGGTTGGCCTGCAATGGCTCCAGCACGCCACCCAAGCCCACGCCACCGGAGAGATGTACGTTGTTGCCGACCTGGGCGCAGCTGCCCACCGTGGCCCAGGTGTCGACCATGGTGCCTTCACCCACCCAGGCGCCTATGTTCACGTAGCTGGGCATCAGGATCGCGCCCTTGGCGATAAAGCTGCCGCGGCGTGCCACAGCGGGCGGCACCACGCGCACACCGGTGGCGCGCATTTCGGCTTCGCTGAGGTGGGAGAACTTGGTCTTCACCTTGTCGAAAAAGCCGAGGTCACCGGCGCGCATCAGTTCGTTGTCTTTCAGGCGAAAGCTCAGCAGCACAGCCTTTTTGATCCACTGATGGGTGGTCCACTGGCCAACGCCTTCGCGGGTGGCCACGCGGAGCTTGCCGCTGTTGAGCTGGGCAATGGTGTGCTCCACCGCGTCCAGCACGTCCTTGGGGGCGGATTGGGGCGACAGGCTGGCGCGGTTTTCCCAGGCGGCGTCGATGGTGCTTTGCAGGTTGTCTTGTGTCATGTCTTTATTTTTCAGGGCTGATGTTCAGTGAGTCAGTGAACTTTGGATTGGATGAATTGGACGATGCGCCCGGCGGCTTCCACACATTCGGCGGTTTCTGCCACCAGCGCCATGCGGATGCGGCCTGCGCCGGGATTGCTGCCCTGTGCATCGCGTGCTAGGTAACTGCCCGGCAACACCACCACATTGTAAAGAGCGAGCAGTTCTGCGGCGAAGGCCGTGTCGGAACCCCCAAACGCCGGTGGCACCGCCGCCCACAGGTAAAAACCGGCATCCGGCAGGGCCACGTCCATCACTGCTGCGAGCATTGGCGTGACTTTGGCAAATTTTTCGCGGTACATGGCCCGGTTCTCAATCACATGCTGCTCATCGCTCCAGGCGGCGATGCTGGCGGCCTGCACCACCGGGCTCATCGCGCTGCCGTGGTAAGTGCGGTAGAGCAGAAAGGGCTTGATGAGTGCAGCATCACCCGCCACAAAGCCGCTGCGCAGACCCGGCACATTGCTGCGTTTGGACAGGCTGGTCATGGCAATCAGGTTTTTGAAATCAGCCCGACCCAGCTGCGCAGCGGCCTGCAGACCGCCCAGCGGTGGTTCATCGCGGAAGTAGATTTCGCTGTAGCACTCGTCTGAGGCAATCACAAAGCCGTAGCGATCGCTCAGATCAAACAGCAGCTTCCATTCGTCCAGACCCATCACGGCGCCGGTGGGGTTGCCGGGCGAGCAGACAAACAGCAATTGCGTCTTGGCCCAGACCGATTCCGGCACGCTGGCCCAGTCGATGGCGAAGTTGCGCGCCGGATCGCTGGGGGCAAACCAGGTTTGGGCACCGGCCAGCAACGCCGCACCTTCGTAGATTTGATAGAAAGGATTGGGGGATACGACCGTTGCACCCGGCTTGCTCGGGTCAATCACCGTCTGCGCCAGCGAAAACAGGGCTTCACGGGAGCCATTGACCGGCAGGATTTGGGTCGCCGGGTCCAGCGCCAGACCGTAGCGCCGCGACAGCCAGTCGGCCATCGTCTGGCGCAGCTTGGGCTCGCCCAGCGTTCCCGGGTAACTGGCGAGGCCGCCCAGGCTGGCCGTCAGCGCGTCTTTCACCAGTTGTGGCGTGGCATGGCGCGGCTCGCCAATTCCGAGGCTGATGGGGCGGTAAGCGGGGTTGGGGGTGATGCCGGCGTGCAGCTGGCGCAGCCGCTCGAAAGGGTAGGGCTGAAGGCGGGAAAGCAGGGGATTCATGGCTGAATTATCCCGTCTGATACCGATGGTTCGCCTCGCTCCGGGGAATTGCTATCAAAAGTGCAGTGATGAACGTCCGCCACATGGGGGTGGTAGCGCAGACGGGCTGGCTTTTTTGTAATCGTTTTTACGTCTGCCGCGGCACCGGGAACAGTCTCAAAAGAACCCACCGGCAGGGTGAAACGGGCATTCGGCTCGGGTAACATGACGGGCCGGTTCCACGATGGCTCCTGCAGGGAATGGAACTGCTGCCGGACCTTCCGGGCTCTGACCCGATTCATCGGGCAGCCATCGGATTCCTCAGGTTCATCAGGTTCAAGAACAACAGGGACAGCTGTGCGCCTCAATTCGATCAAGTTATCCGGGTTCAAGTCTTTTGCTGAACCCACCAATTTCGTGTTGCCCGGCCAACTGGTCGGCGTGGTCGGCCCCAACGGTTGCGGCAAATCCAACATCATGGATGCGGTGCGCTGGGTGCTGGGCGAGAGCAAGGCCTCGGAGCTGCGTGGCGAGTCCATGCAGGACGTCATTTTCAACGGCACCAACACCCGCAAGCCGGCCAGCCGCTCCAGCGTGGAACTGGTGTTTGACAACGCCGACCACCGCGCCGGCGGCCAGTGGGGGCAATTTGCCGAGATCGCCGTCAAGCGCGTGCTCACGCGTGACGGCAACTCCAGCTACTTCATCAACAACCAGCCGGTTCGCCGGCGCGATGTGCAGGACGTGTTCCTCGGCACCGGCCTCGGCCCGCGCGCCTACGCCATCATTGGCCAGGGCACCATCAGCCGCATCATCGAGTCCAAGCCGGAGGAACTGCGACTCTTTCTCGAAGAAGCGGCGGGCGTGTCCAAGTACAAGGAACGCCGCCGCGAGACGGCCAACCGACTGACCGACACCCGCGAAAACCTTACGCGGGTCGAAGACATCCTGCGCGAACTCAATGCCAACCTGGACCGGCTGGAAAAGCAGGCCGAGGTCGCGCTGCGCTACAACACCCTGCAGGCCGACGGTGCGCTCAAGCAGCATCAACTGTGGTTCCTCAAACGCGCCGAAAGCGAAGCCGACCAGGCCCGCGTCAAGGCCGATGCCGAGAAGGCGGTGAATGATCTGGAAAGCCGGGTGGCCGATTTGCGCCACATCGAGGCCGATCTGGAAACCATTCGCCAGGCCCACTACGCGGCAGGCGATCAGGTCAACCAGGCGCAGGGCAAGTTGTATGAAGCCAGCGCCGAAGTCGGCCGGCTGGAGGCAGAAATCCGCTTTGTGGTCGATGGCCGCGTGCGGGTCGAGCAGCGGCTGAACCAGCTCCGCGAAAACACCGCGCAGTGGGCCACCCGCAAGGAAGATGCTGCAGCAGAAACCGAGAGTCTCGCCGCGCAGGCCGTGGAAGCCGAAGAAAAAGCCGAACTGCTCGCCGCCCAGACCGAAGAGCATCAGGGCCAGTTGCCTGCACTGGAGGACGCGCTGCGCCAGGCGCAGGCCAAGGCCAACGAGCAGCGGGCCAGCGTCGGCCAGGTGCAGCAGCAGATCCAGGTGCTCG
>CALSAU010000071.1:0-8272 GCA_943372985.1 Polaromonas sp. YR568
TGGCGGCCTGGCTAAGCCAGTTCCGCGGCGCCTGCTGATCTCTTGTACCCCCCTGTCGGACGCTCACTACGTGTAGCGCCTTCTCCCCTGCAGGGGACAGTGCCTGCGGTCTGGCGAAGCCAGTTCCGCGGCACTTGCTGATTGGAACCCCAAGCAATCCGATGGCAAGGGTATCCATAATCACCGAATGAAAATCAAAAGCAACGGAATCGACATCGAAGTCGAAGACAGCGGCGCCGCTCCGCATGCAGACGGTTCGCCGCGGCCAGTGGTGCTGCTCATCATGGGCTTGGGCATGCAGCTGATTGCCTGGCCGCCTGAGCTGGTGATGGCTTTGGTGGGAGCAGGCTACCGTGTGGTGCGTTTAGACAACCGCGACGCGGGCCTCAGCACTCGCATGGAGGCACTGGGCACGCCCAATCTGGTGTGGGAAGGCCTCAAACACCGCATGGGCTGGCGCATTCGCCCGCCTTACAGCATCACTGACATGGCAACCGACACCTTGGGTGTACTCGATGCCTTGCAGATTGAGCGCGCCCACGTGGTCGGCCTGAGCATGGGCGGCATGATCGCCCAGCGCGTGGCGCTGCAAGCCCCGGCCCGTGTGCTGAGTCTGACGAGTGTGATGAGCTCCAGCGGCGCCCGTGGTTTGCCTGAAGCCCAACCCGCCGTGCTGCGCGCCATGCTCAGCCGGCCAGCTAACAAAAGCAAACAGGCCGCAATTGACCACACCGTGAAACTCTTCAAGGCCATTGGCAGCCCGGGCTTTCCGATGAGTGAGGCCGAACTGCGCGCCCGCGTCGCAGCCGCCGCAGACCGAAGCCTGTACCCCAAAGGCATCGCCCGCCAGATGCTGGCCGTGGTGGCCGACACCTCACGTGCGCAGGCGCTTGCCCGCATCACAGCACCCACCCTCGTCGTGCACGGCCGAGCCGACCCACTGGTGCCGTTTGCATGCGGCGAAGACACCGCTCGCCGGATTACCGGCGCGCGACTGGAGGGTATCGACGGCATGGGCCACGACCTGCCACCGGGCGTGGTGGAGCGGCTGGTACCCATGCTGGTAGGACACTTTCGCGGGGTGGAGGGTGGTGGGGTTGCTAGGTAATAAACACGCGGTTGGCTGCGGTAATTCTTGCTACGGCTCTCGTCATGCCATTAGCCGCTGCTCATTTCTGTGTTTAGCAGCATGAGACCTCTCCTATGCTGGATATGCGGCGCTGTCGCTGATAGCAGCGAGCACATGATTAAGGCCTCCGACTTCCGATCACTTTTCCCCGGTGTTACGCACAAGAACCCTGTGTTCCGCCACACGCGAGAGCAACTGAATCAGTCAATCAAAGGTGCCAACGCAAACAATCTGAAGTTCAAACCGTCTTTGTGTCAACACTGCAACAACAGCAGAACACAGCAATACGATCTTGCATGGCAAGAGCTTTCTCAAGTCCTTCAGGCAATGTCGCCGCTACGCCGGGGCTTTCAGCTTCCAGTTAAGCGAGCCTTTGGCGCGAACGCCAGATCAATGATGGTGGCTGTTCACCTTTACTTTTTGAAGGCGCTGGGATGCATGGCCGTTGAGTATGCGATTCCCTTACCTATCAAAGATTTTGCCGTCGCGATTCTCTCGGGCATACCCCATCCACACATGCGCCTGGGGTTTTCGGCCGTCCCGCCAACTAATGGCACGAGCGCAGGTATATACGTCGGCCATATCGATGCAGTCAATCGAGGAACGCAAACCGTGGGTGCGGCATGGTTCTATGTGATTGGCTGCGCCGGAGTGCATGTCGTGTATCACGAGCCAGCTACTCCGCGGCTCGCCTCTTATACAGGTTGGCATCCGAATGATGTTGGTCTTTGTATTCGTCTCCGTTGAGGGAGTGGTGCCTCACCCTCTCTTCCGGCAGGTCGCCGTCGACACCTCAGGGCGACCGGTAATAAGACAGCAATCAGTTGGCTATCGTTATGAACGGAACATTCACTGAGCTGCATTCAGGGCCACTGAGTGACCCGGAAACGCTTTCAGAATTTTCTTGTCCATAGTCACGAGCTTGGTACCCAGCTTCTCCGCCAGCGCCACAAACTCGCAGTTATAGGCCGAGCAGTCGCTGTGCCGTACCAGTTCCAGTACCGCATGTGACTCCACTTCGTACTCGCGTCCGGCCAGTAAATCTTCTGCCTCTGCCTGCAATGCAACAGCCTGCGGGAAAGTCAAACCCTTGCGGCGCAAGTAGCCAGCCAGAATATTCCGGAACTCACTGCGCCAGAGTAGCGGTGCGGCCCATTCAGGATCGCCCGTCAGCAGCGCCTCGGCGGCCTGTGTGTACTCGCCTGGCAAATACAAGTAAGCCAGAAGGTTCGAGTCCACTACGATCATGCGCGCCCTTCACGCTTCAGGGTGTCGATGTCATGTGCCAGAAACTTCGCTGGCTTGAGTGCCGCACGCAGCTCACGCGCGCGCGCCAGGCGTTCTGTGGGTGCTACACGCGCCGGCACCAGCGCCGCCTCCAGGCACACGATGGCCTCGCTGTTCATGCTTCGCCGGTGCAACTGGGCGGACGCCTTCAATTGCTCATACACGGCGTCTGGAATGTTCTTGAGGGTCAGGGTTGTAGGCATCGTCAAGGTACTCCAAAGTGCAACCATTATGGTTTTTTTTTGGACATTTTCGTCAACTGCTGCCGGAGGGCTGGAAGGGCGTGTGTTGGCGAGCTCAGGCGTGCTTAGAGCTGTCCTCGCCATAACCTCGCTTGTGAGAATTTCGGACAAACCAGCGACACTACCCCCCATGAACACCCCCGACCAATCGCAACTGGGCAAGGCCTCGACCTATGTGGACCAGTACGACGCCTCGCTGCTGTTTCCCATTCCCCGTGCCGACAAACGCGCCGAGATCGGTGTGGGCAGCGCGCCGCCGTTTTTCGGTGCCGACATGTGGACGGCGTTTGAGCTGAGCTGGCTCACGCCGCGTGGCAAGCCGCAGGTGGCGCTGGCGCATTTCACGGTGCCGTGCGAAACGCCCAACATCATTGAGAGCAAGTCATTCAAGCTCTACCTCAACAGCTTCAACAACACCCGCTTTGCCGATGCGGCCGAGGTGCAGGCGCGCCTGCGTGCCGACCTGAGCGAGGCCGCGTGGCGTGGCTCGGGGCAGGCGGCCACGATTGGTGTGCGCTTGCTGCTGCCGGAGTTGTTTGACCGCGAGCCGGTGCATGAACTGGACGGCCTCAGCCTGGATCGGCTCGACATCGAATGCACCCGCTACACCCCGGCGCCTGAACTGCTGACGGCCGCGTTTGACGAGCAACCCGTGACCGAAGTGCTGACCAGCAACCTGCTCAAGAGCAATTGCCTGGTGACGGGCCAGCCCGACTGGGGCAGTGTGCAGATCCGTTACAGCGGCCCGCAGATCGAGCAGGGTGGCCTGCTGCAGTACTTGGTGAGCTTTCGCAACCACAACGAGTTCCACGAGCAGTGCGTCGAGCGCATCTTCATGGATGTGTGGCGGCAGTGCAAACCGACGCAGCTCAGCGTGTATGCGCGCTACACCCGCCGGGGCGGGCTGGACATCAACCCCTTTCGCACCAGCCACCCGCAGGGCTTGCCGCCGAACGTACGCATGGCGCGCCAGTGATTCGCATGGCGATGGCAGGAGGCTGAGCGGTCAGCCCAAATGCTCTTAGCTGCGCCGACGGCGCGGCGTCACGGTGAGCTGCATGACCTGCTTGGCCAGCGTGGCGCCCACGGTAACCTGCGCGGGTGCAATGTCGATCAGCTGTTCGGGCTGCCAGACTTTGACCTGCGCTACACCGTCGGGCAGGTCTTCAAAAATTGCCAGACCTTCTGAAGAAGTCTTGGTAGCCCAAGGGGAGTCACTGGCGTAAACGTAGCCACGCATGGAGCCGTGAAAATGGCAGCCCAGCAAGGTGGCGCCCACCACGCCCGCCTTGTTGAGCGTGATGTCCATGGACTTGGCGGGTTTGCCTTCGGGCTTGCCTTCCAGTCGCAGCTCAAACCCCGAGTTGGTGGCGTTGAACTGACCCATGCCGGCGGGTGACGAGCGGACATGGTGGTCCCATGGGTCGTTGTTCACAAAGGTGACTCGCGCACCGGTGTTGACCAGCGTCACGGCTGGCATGAACTGCATCTTTTCCTGGTTGACCGTGGCCTGCATCGGCAACGGCGCCTTGGGCTGGGCTGCCTTGTTGGTGGGAATCACCACCACCACGGCATCGGGCACCGGCTTCCCATCCTTGTCGATAACGGACACCACGAGGTTGCCAGCTTGCGCGGTGGTGCAGAGCACTGCAAGGCTTGCCAGCACGGTGGCGGTGAGGTTGTTTTTCATTGTGTCCAGTCCGGGTCAGGAAAAGTCGGGTTGAAACAAGGGTGGCTGCAGCTTATTTTGCTGCATCTTCCTTGGGTGTGATGATGTCACGGTGCATGGGCGCCAGAAGGGCGAGCATTTCGTTTTGTTTGCGGAACGGAATGCCCTTGGCGTCCATGCTTTGCTGCAGCACCTCGACCAGCGCGTGGAAGTCCGATTTCTTGATGTCCAGGTTGGCGTGCGAGCTCTTCATGTCGGCGCCCTTGTACACGCAGGGGCCACCGCCCAGCGCGCACAGCTGGTCGACCAGTTGCTCCTTCACGCGCTGCTGGTTGGATGGCTTGAAGTGCGGGCCAGTGCGTGGGTCGGCCAGCAGGCGAACCATGAAGTCGTCCATCAGCGAAACCAGGCCCGCCTTTTCGCCAAAGGCCTTGTAGAGCTGGTCGTCCTTGGGAGCCATCTGCGCGGCTGCAAGGCCAGAGGTCAACACCCCGGCAGCGACGAGAACGAGTGTGAGCAATGATTTTTTCATGTCATGTCCTTGGAGAAAGATGAGATGGATGTGGTTCAGAACGCAACTTGCGCCGAGACGTAGTAACCCGTCTGCTTGCGGTTGCCCGAAGTGGCCGGCACGATGACGCCGAGGTCCACATAGGCCAATGTGAGCGAGACATTCTTGTTCGGCGCCCAGGCGATGAAGATGTCCTTCCAGTCTTCGGCACGCAGGCCGTTGCCCAGCCCGGCGCCGCGGCCGGCGGTTTCCAGCTTGTTGCGCATGAAGCGGTATTCCGCACCGATGGCGACGTTTTTGCTCAACAGGTAGGCGATGGAGAACTCGGGTTGCAGCGAGTATTTGTTCTCGTTACCGCCCAGCGTGGCACCGAAGCCGAGCAGGCCGTTCTGGTTGGCCTTGGTGGCGCGCAGGGTGCCGTTGAGCAGCAGGCTCTGGCCCAGCAGCAGCTTGGTGGCGCTCACGTAAAAATCAGTACCGCTGCGCTTGGCGCCCAGCGTGTTCAGGGTGCCGTCCAGACCCGTCGAGCCCAGCCGCTTGTGCTGAAAGCCCACGGCAATCTGCGGCATCAGGTTGTCGCTGTCGAGCACCGCATCGCCGAACACGCGGACCTTGCCGCCGATGATGGTCTGTTTCAGGTGCAGACCGGGCAGGCTGAGGGCACGACCCGTGCCGCGGGTGTCGAAGTCCTGCTGGGCGATGGACAACTCGAAGCGGTCGTTGATGCCGACCGCTGCGCCATAGACGTTCAGACCGTAGTCGCGGGTGCCCACGTTGCTGACGAATGCGGAGCCGCCAATTTCACCATCGGTGGCGTTGGTGCCAATCACCGCCCACGGCGTGAGACCGCCACCGGCTGCGCCTTCAATCGTGCTGACCCCCCCGGTGAGCAGCAGCTTGCCGGTATCGGCCTGCGCGCCGAAGCAGAACAGTGCTGTGGCAGCTGCAACAGCGGTGATGGAAAGTGGGCGGGTCATGGTTGTCTCCAGGCAAGGAAAAAGCGGGGTTGTAAGTAAATGCAGCAATTGCGTGGTGTGGATACGAACCAGAACGCGGTCTGGATTCAGCAGGTGGTGAAATTCGCACCGATAAAAAATGAAAAGAGGTAAACCAACACAAAGAGTCGGCCGGTCGAATCCGAAAGGCGGGTTTCTGCGTACCTGCTGGCATACGTGGTCACGCCAGCACCCGTTCTGGCCATTCAGGGGGAAACCGTTGTTGATTCGTTTGTTCCATCGTTCAGTCCGCCCGTCAGCAGATGGCGCAGCGGGTCACCCATCTCATTGCTTATGGGCGCTCAGCCTTCTGGGCTATGCCGGTGTTTGTTTGATGGTGGTGGTGATGGCCGGCGCTTCCCCTGCGTTTGCCCAGACCACTTCAGCTGCACCGGCTGCCCGGCAGTGGATCACCCCGCCGCCGGGTGATGTGGTGCGAGGCCAGGCCCTGTACCAGGCGCAGTGCACGGCCTGCCACAACGTCGACAGCAACAAGATCGGCCCCGCCCACCGCGGCGTGATGGGGCGGCGCGTCGGCAGCTTGCCGGGCTACAAGTATTCAGACGAGCTGGCTGCGTCGCGGCTGCGCTGGACCCCGCAGACGCTCAACACCTGGCTGGCCGACCCCGAAGACCTGGTGCCAGGCCAGCGCATGGGCTTTCAGGTGGAAGACGCGCAGCAGCGGGCCGATCTGATTGCCTTTCTGGCGACCTTGCGCTGAAGCGCGCTCGTCAAAGCGATCAGAACAGCTGGTCGGTGGGGATGTCGCTGGCTGACCCGGATGACTCTGCAGTGGCAGGCGCTGCCTTGTCACTTGGCGCAGGTTGCTCACCGGCGCGCACCAGGGTTCCCGCGCGCACCCCCAGCAGGCGCAGCTTGCGCTGCAGTGGCACGCGCTTGAGGCACTGGCCCGCCAGTTGCCGGATGGTGTGAGCGTCGGCGGTGTAGTCAGGCGCCGTGTGGTCGCGGGTGGCGATTTTGAAGTCGTCATAGCGCAGCTTGATGCCGATGGTGCGGGCCACATAGCCTTTGCGCTGAAGGTCGTCGGCCAGGCGCGTGCACAGGTCGGTGAAGATGGCGCCGAGCGCGGCCTTGTCGCGCACCGCGTGCAGATCGCGGTCGAAGGTGGTCTCGCGGCTGATGCTGACCGGCTCGCTCTCGGTTACCACCGGGCTGTCGTCGCGGCCCCAGGCAGCGGCGTGCATCCATGCGCCGGTGGCACGGCCGAAGTTGTCGACCAGCCAGCCCGGGTCTTGCGCGGCCAGCTCGCCGATGGTCTGGATATGCAGGCGCTTGAGCTTTTCGTCGGCCTTGGGGCCAATGCCATTGATCTTGCGACAGGCCAGCGGCCAGATCTTGGTCTGGAGATCTTCCGGCTGCACGATGGAAATGCCGTTGGGCTTGTTGAATTCGCTGGCCATCTTGGCAAGCAGCTTGTTGGGTGCCACGCCAATCGAGCAGGTGAGTCCCGTCTTGTCGAAGATGGCTTTCTGGATCAGCCGCGCCAGCACGCGCCCGCCTTCGCGCTGGCCGCCGGGCACATCGGTGAAGTCGATGTAGACCTCGTCCACGCCACGGTCCTGCATCACGGGGGCGATTTCGGTGATGGTGCTCTTGAAGAGGCGCGAGAACCTGCGCACCTCTTCAAAATCCACCGGCAGCACGATGGCCTGCGGACACAGCTTGGCGGCCTTCATCATGCCCATGGCCGAGCCCACGCCAAATTGCCGCGCGGCATAGGTGGCAGTGGTGATCACGCCGCGGCCCACGTAGTCCTTGAGCAGCGGGAAGTCGGCCACCGGAATGAAGCGCAGCTCACGCTCGCCCTGGCGGGCCAGCAGTTCTTCATCGACCCGGCGCTTGCCGCCACCGATGACGACCGGCAGGCCCTTGAGCTGCGGGTAGCGCAGCAGCTCCACAGACGCATAGAAAGCGTCCATGTCGAGGTGCGCGATGCGGCGCGGGCGCGCGGTGGGCATGGGTGCAAAAGGGGAGTCGCTCACCCTTCAAGGATAGCGCGGGCCTGCACCAACCACCGGCGCTCATGGGAACTATTCACGCCGGGCAGGGCTGTGCCTTACGGGAAATTGAGGATGTCGCTGCGACAGGGCGCCATCTAGAATTTTGGAAGGGCAGGCAACCACAGCGATGAACGCGGCGGGCGTGGCGACAGGCAAGGACAGAAGGACAGGATCGGGACATGAAGGGTTGGGTGAAGTGGTCTTTGGGTGGCGTGGGTCTGGCGATCCTGCTGGCTGCAGGTGCGGTGGTGGTGGGGCTGGAGCTGGCAGACGACAAGATGCAGCGGCAGGTCAAGGTCGATGTACTGCCGGTGGCGATTGCGGCCGACGCCAGCACGCTGGCCCGCGGCAAATACCTGTACGACTCCCGGGGCTGCGTGGACTGCCATGGTGCCAACGGTGCCGGGCGCGAGTTCAT
>CALSAU010000072.1:0-8269 GCA_943372985.1 Polaromonas sp. YR568
AGTGAGTCGGTCAGTGTGTCGGGCGCCGCGTCTGGCATCACTTCAGGATACGGGCAGGCTTCCGATCACCGCACAGCCGCAGTCTGAGACAACAGCCAATAAAAACAGGTCACATCATGGATGAAACCACTTCTTTCAAGGCGGAAGCACCGCTTGCCACTTCACGTCCATGGCCTGCCTGGCTTCTGGGTCTGGCCGTGGTCGGCACGCTGGCGGGCGTGACCTGGCAACGCAGCACGGGTGAGTCCATCTCGGAACCCCGTGCCGCCGTGCAGTGGCAGCGTTCGCTGAATTTTGAGGATCGCCCCAACGGCGACGTGGTGGTGGTGGACCCGATGAGCCGGCAGGAGATCGCGCGCTTCGAAGGGGAGCAGGGCTTTGTGCGCGGCACGCTCAGGGCGCTGGCCCGCGAGCGCAAGCGCGCATCTTTCGGGCCTGAGATTCCGTTTGAGCTGGTGGGTTATGCGGACGGGCGGTTATCGCTGCGTGACCAGGCCACTGGTGCAGACATCAGCCTCGAGTCGTTCGGGCCGGTGAATGCCGGCATCTTTGCGCGTCTGCAAACCGCATCGCCCACGGCCCATGTTTCGTTCAAAGGAGAGAAGTCATGAATACCTCAGGTTCTGCAGCCGTCCAGGACATGGACCATGTGGCCATGCTGATGGACCGGGTGGAAAGCTCGGAAGATGCGATTGCCAAGGCGGTGAGCAGCACCATGCTGTCGCCACGCTTTTACACCACCGACTTCAAGGCCATGGATGCGCTGGATGTCTCGCCGGTACGCGGCGAGTGGGACGCGATGATGAAGGAGTACGAGGGTGACAATAACCATGACCACTTCCAGCGCGATGCACGTTTCGCAGAAGAAGTGCGAACCCTCATGCCCCAGCTGTCGCCCGAAATGCGGCAGGAGTTTCTCGACTTCCTGATCAGCTCGCTGACCTCGGAATTTTCGGGTTGTATTCTCTACAACGAGATTCGCAAGAACGTCACTAACCCGGACATCAAGCAGTTGATGACTTACATGGCCCGCGACGAGTCGCGCCATGCCGGTTTCCTGAACCAGTCGCTCAAAGACTTCAACCTCGGCATCGACCTGGGCAGCTTGAAGCGCACCAAAAGCTACACCTACTTCAAGCCCAAGTACATTTTTTACGCGACCTATCTGTCGGAAAAGATCGGCTACGCGCGCTACATCACCATCTTCCGCCAGCTGGAGCGCCATCCCGACAAGCGTTTCCACCCGATCTTTCGCTGGTTCGAGCGCTGGTGCAATGACGAGTTTCGTCATGGCGAATCCTTCGCGCTGATCATGCGCGCGCAGCCCAAGCTGCTAAGCGGCGTGAACAAGCTCTGGATCCGCTTCTTTATCCTGGCTGTGTACGCCACCATGTATGTGCGGGACCACAGCCGCCCGATGTTGCACGAAGCGATGGGCCTGAAGTCCACCGAGTACGACTACACGGTGTTCCGCATCACATCAGAAATCTGCCGGCAGGTGTTTCCTGTCGAGGTGGATATTGACCATCCGGTCTTCCGCGCGTGCCTGGAGCGCCTGCTGTCCCTGTCGCTGGCCCATGCCAAAGCCAAGGCGCGAGGCGGTGTCTGGGGCAAGTTGCAGGGTGCGGGTTACGCCGTCCAGGCGGCGCTGACCTTCGCCCGGTTGTTCATGGTGCCGGTGAAGTCCAACGTGCTGCCCGAGCAGATCCGCTTTCAGCCCGTCTGGTGAGCGGCCTGACCCGCTGTTCATGATGTTCCCCATTCGCAGGAAAGCAACCCGAACCCATGCCTGACTTTTTCTCATCCAACACGGCAGCGGTGCTTTTTGCCCTGCTGTGCTGGTGGTTTGGTACCGGGGTGATCCTGTGGCTGGTTCGCCTGCCTGTGGCCACATTCAAGTGGAGCCTGTGGGTCTTCACTGCGTTGCTCGGCGTTGGCTTATGGGCCAGCCATGTGAGCATGCAGTCGTCAGGTGTCAGCAATGCGTACCTGGGCTTTGCCAGTGTCATCCTGATGTGGAGCTGGCATGAGATGGCGTTTCTCACCGGATGGCTGACTGGCCCCCGCAAAATCCGTCTGGAGCCGGGCGCGGTCGGCATGCGCCGCTTCACGCAATCGGTGCAGGCCGTGCTTCACCATGAGCTGGCCTTGCTGGCCAATTTTGTGGTGCTGTGTGTATTGCAGATCGGTGAGCCGAATCATGTGGCGATTTGCACCTTTGCGCTGCTGTGGTGCATGCGCTTCACGGCCAAGATGAATCTTTTTCTTGGTGTGCCGCAGGTCGGTGAGCAGTACCTCGCGAGCCACCTCGCTTATCTGGGCAGCTACTTCAAGCGTGGCCCGGTGACCGTGTTTTTCTTTGTGACCATGGGTGTCGCTTGCGGAACCTGGCTCTGGCTGGTGTGGGAGGTGCAAAGCGGCGCCGTCGCAGCCACCACCGGGTCGGTGCTGTTGGCAGCTCTTCTGGGCCTGGCCATTGTTGAACATGTGCTGATGGTTTTTCCCGTGCCGCTTCAGCGGCTCTGGGGATGGGCCATGTCGCGCCAATCGTCAGCGGGCAGTGCGCTCCCGCTGGTTCCCACAGCCATTGCATCGGCGCATGTGCACACCACCAAGTCTGACCAGGCATGAACGCATTCTCCACGCTTGAACAACGACAACTGACACTTGAAAACGAAGCCAAACCGCATGCCGTGATCGTCGGCAGCGGCTTCGGCGGGCTGGGCGCCGCAGTCCGGCTCTCGGCACGCGGCTGGCGCGTGACGGTCCTCGAAAAGCTCGATGCGCCCGGTGGGCGAGCCTACGTGTACCGTAAGGATGGCCACGTCTTCGATGCGGGCCCCACCATCATCACCGTACCCTCGTTGTTCGAAGAACTCTGGGCGCTGGCCGGCCGGCGGTTTTCGGATGACATCGCGCTCAAGCAACTGGATCCGTTCTACCGCATCCGTTTCGCCGATGGCGACCACTTTGATTACAGCGGCGACCCCGACAAGATGCGCGCCGAGGTGCGCCGCGTCAGCCCGTCCGATTCGGCAGGCTATGAACGCTTCATGGTCGAAGCCGACCACTGCTACCGACTCGGTTTTGAAGCGCTGGGCGCCAAGGCTTTCGACACGGTGGGCGACTTGCTCCGTGCATCGCCAGCCATTTTGCGCATGCGCGGCTGGCGCAGCCTGCACACCATGGTGGCCGCACACCTGAAGCACCCCAAGCTGCGCATGGCCATGAGCCTGCAAAGCTTGCTGATTGGTGGCAACCCGTTCTCGGTGACCTGCGTCTACAGCCTTATCAATGCACTGGAGCGCATGTGGGGTGTGCATTGGGCCATGGGCGGCACCGGATCGCTGATCAACGGACTGGTGAGTCTGCTGCAAGGCATGGGCGGCACGCTGCGCTGCAATGCCGAGGTGCGCCGTATCGAGGTCAATGGCGGTCGCGCCACCGGGGTCACGCTGGCCAACGGCGAGCAGATCGCTGCAGACATCGTCATCTCCAATGCCGATACCGCCTGGACTTATCGCAATCTGATTGAGCCGCAGCACCGCCGCCACTGGACCGACAAGCGCGTTGAGAAGGGCCGCTACTCGATGAGCCTGTTTGTCTGGTACTTTGGCACCAACAAGCAGTACACCGATGTGCCGCACCACATGATGCTGCTGGGCAGCCGCTACAAGGAACTGCTCAAGGACATCTTCAAGCGCCACAAGCTGGCGAGTGACTTCAGTCTGTACCTGCACCGTCCGACCGCCACAGACCCGGGCATGGCACCGGCTGGTTCGGACACCTTTTACGTGCTGGCACCCGTGCCGCATCTGGACAGTGGCACCGACTGGCAGACCGAGGCCGAGCCTTACCGCCAGGCGATTGCCAAGGTGCTGGATCAAACGGTGATGCCCGGCTTCGAGCAACACGTCACCACCTCGTTCATGACCACACCGCAGGACTTCCATGACCGGCTGCTGTCCTTCAAGGGTGCCGCATTCGGACTGGAGCCACTGCTGCTGCAGAGCGCCTGGTTCCGGCCGCACAACCGCAGCGAAGACATCGACGGCCTCTACATGGTGGGTGCCAGCACCCATCCGGGGGCTGGTGTGCCGGGCGTGCTGATGTCGGCCAAGGCGCTGGATTCCGTGGTTCCGCATGGCGAAGCGTTTGTCGCTGCCTGCAGCCCCTGACAACGTCAACATGACTATGCACGTGTTTTATTCCTCCCCTCGAGATGGTTCATGACGCAGCGTTCCTACTTTTCTCCTGACCTGTCCTCGGCCCACCGCCAGCGTGACCTTGATGCCTGCGTACGCATGATGCGCACCGGCTCACGCACTTTTTTTGCAGCCAGTCGCCTGCTGCCCCCGCGCATGCGTTCTGCCAGCATTGCGCTCTATGCGTTTTGCCGCGTCGCCGATGATCTGGTCGACGAGGGCGTATCGCCGTCCGACAGCCTGGCCCAGCTCTCGAAGCGGCTCGACGATATCTACGCTGACCGCCCGCAGCCACTGGTGGAAGACCGGGCGCTGAGCGCAGTGGTTCATCAGTACCAGTTGCCCAGGCCGCTGCTCGATGCCCTGCTGGAGGGCTTCACCTGGGATGCACAGGCCCGGCGCTACGAGACGATTGAAGAAGTGCATGCCTATGCCGCCCGCGTGGCAGGCAGCGTGGGCGCCATGATGTGCTGGCTGATGGGGGTGCGCAGCGCGCATGCCATGGCCCGCGCCTGCGAACTGGGCCTGGCGATGCAACTGACCAACATCGCCCGTGATGTGGGTGATGACGCCCGAAACGCCCGCCTGTACTTGCCGCGGCAGTGGTTGCACGAAGCCGGAATTGATGCCGATGCCTGGCTGCAGGCCCCGGTGTGTTCTCCCGCCCTTGAAAGCGTGGTGGAGCGTCTGCTCGCTGAAGCTGACCGCCTGTACCAACAGTCCACCCAAGGCATTGCCGAATTGCCGCGCGATTGCCGCTCGGCCATCATGGCAGCGCGCCTGATTTACGCCGAGATCGGCGTGCAGCTGCGGCGCGAAGGCATGAACCCGGTGCAGCGCCGGGCGGTGGTGGCGTCTTCGCGCAAGCTCACGCTGCTTGCTTCGGCCTGGCTGCAGTCCGCATGGATGAGCCCGACCGACGCGGCCACGGCAGCGGCTGAGCCGGTGGATGCGATCCGTTATTTGGTGCAGCACTGCACCGAGGCCAGTGAGCGCCTGCAGCATCAAGCGGCCCAGCAGCCCACCCATGCAGGCATTCCACACCGCTCGCTCGGCCAGCGTGCTGAGTGGATGCTGGAGCTGTTCGAGCGGCAAGCGGCTTTGCGCCAGGGCCGCGCCAATGTGCGCAGCGCCTACTTCCCGGCCCAACCCGGCCTGCATTGACTGCCCCGCAGCAGGTGTAAATCCCTGCTGAATCGACGGATTTTTCAGCCTCGGCATGATGTCGTGATGAAACCAACACGCCTTGTCATCTGCCCTGAAATTGCCCTCGCCATCTCGCCGCCCACTCAAGTAGTGCGCCACGCATTGACTGCTGCCTTTTTCTTTCTGTGGCTGGCAGCGATCACCCAAAGCGGGGCCGCACGTGCGCAGGCTGTGCCTGAAGGCATGCAGTCCATCAGCGGATTCGCCATCGACCGCACCGAGGTCAGCATTGGCGCGTTCCGCCGGTTTGTGCAGGCCACCGGATCGGTGACGCAAGCCGAGCGCAGCGGCGGTGGCAGCACCTACGAAGCGGGCTGGGAACAGCGCGCCGGTTGGGTCTGGCATTCACCGTATGGCAAACCGGGGCGCGATGGCGAGCCTGCGGCGCATGTGACCCACGGCGAGGCCGAGGCCTTTTGCCGCTGGGCGGGCAAACGACTGCCGACCGATGCGGAGTGGGGCCTCGCCGCCTATAAGGAGCACCGCGATTCACCGCCCGCCGGCTTCAGCAAGGGCCAGACCTACCGCTACCCGACCGGCGACAGCCCCATGGGGGCCAACTGCTTGGGTGATTGCGGCAGTGTGGCCACCGTGCCCGAGGCGGTGACCTCACGCGGACTCGGCCATGCCGTGGCGGGCAGCACGCGGGCTGGAGTCAACGGCTTGCATGATATGGGCGCCAATCTCTGGGAGTGGGTCGACAGCGGCCCCAGTACCGAAAAGCGTACCCGGGGTGGCTCCTGGTGGTATGGCGCGGCCAGCATGCAAGACAACCATGTGCAGACCAAGCCAGCCAACACGGCCGTGGTTTACATCGGCTTTCGCTGCGCGGTGAGCTTGCCGGCGGCCAGCCGGTAAGAAGTTGCCTCTAGCTGCGCCGCGGCATGCGCCAGGGCAGCATGGCCTGAACCACCGGTGACACGAGGCGCGGTACGTTCAGGGTTTCGTGAAAGCTCGACACGGTTTCGCCGAGCAGTGTGCTTTGCAGTACCGCACGCTGGTAGAAGGGCGTGTCTTCCAGCTGCTGGCTGACCTCCACCGGGCCGTCGCTGCGCATGCGGCGGTTGATGCCCCACAAGGTGCGGCGCAGGTGTTGCGTGGGCGGCGGCTCAAAGGTGGTGATCTCGCCGTTCGGCTGAAAGCGCAAGGCCAGCACCTTGCCCGCGCTGGTCGGGCTTGCAGCCTGTCCGCGCTGGGCGGGCGTCTCGGGCTCGACGTCGTAAAGCACTGCAGTGCTGCCGTCCTTCATCTGGCTGCGCGACCAGTCCCATTCGGTGAAGGCGTTGGCAATCGGCTCGTCCCCTTCGTTGGAGTCAAGGTAGGCGTGACCTTTCCAGCGCTGGGCGGGATGCTGAAGATCAACATCAATCCGCGCATGCGGTGCGAGTGGCCCCCAGCGGTGCTTTCCGGCGCCGTCCAGCGGTGTGCTGAAGTTGAATAACTGGCGCGGCTCCAGCCGGATCCGGCCCTTGATGCGGTACGGAATCGGCATGCAGATTTCATCGATGTGGATGATGAGCGAGCGACCGTCCCATTGCAACTGGCTGGGTCCGATGTTGAACTCCACGGCGCTGCGGCTGCAGTGGCGCTGGCCGCGCTCCGTCATAGACCATCGCTTGGCCTGGCGGCTGTAGAGCGCGACATTCAGTGCGCAGTGGTTGTCTGCTGCGGGCTGCGCGGCATTGCCACCACGCCGTGCCCAGGCGTAGTAGGGCGAGAACACGCTGCCCACAAAGGCGATGATCGACAGGCCCCACTGGCCGTCGTCGCTCAGCGCATCGACATACCACCAGAGATAGCCACCGGAGGGGACCGCCTGGTCAAAGCGAGGCTGGCCATCACGGCCGCGGCCGCCTGCTGGCCGGACATCGCTGCCATCGGCACGCCGGGCCCCGGATGTACGCTCCCACCGGCCAGGAACAGGCCCTTGATCGGCGTTGGCGCTCCCGGCCGCGCGAATGCCGACATCCACCCGTGTGTGGCCTGGCCATACAGGGCTCCGCCCGTCGCCGGGAACAGCCGGTGAAAGTCCACTGGCGTGGTGCGCTGTGTCGGGCTGTCCGGCTGGATGTTCAGGCCGCAACGCTGCAGCAGGGAAAAGCTGGTGGTTTGACATGCGTCGAGTGCCTCCGGAGTGATGGTGTGGCCGTCGCCGTGGGCCGGTGCGTTGACGAGGCACAGCAGGCGTTCTGCAGTCTGAGCGGCGGGTGACTCGCCGGCGCCGCGGTCTTGCGCGCAGACATAGACCGTGGGTTCCCGGGGCAGTCGACCTGCGCCGAAGATGTCCTTGAACTCACTGGCGTAGTCGTGCCTGAAGAAAACGTTGTGGCGGTCCAGCGCCAGGCCCGACGTGACTGCATTCATTGACCAAGTCACTGCCGACAGCGAGCGTGGCGCAGCCTTCGCGGGCACTGCAGGTCGAACCGCAGCGCCCAGCAATCCGGTGCGCAGTGCAGCGATGTCGCCGTTGAACACCACGCGGTCAGCCTGCAGTTCTTCCCCGTTCGCGAGGCGCACGCCGCACACCCGGCCGTCCTTTAGCAGAATCTGCTGACAGGCTGTGCCGTAACGGAATCCTGCGCCTTGCGCCTTGGCCAGCCGTGCCAGGCTCCGGGCCAGCGCGTGCATGCCGCCTTGAACCGCCCACACGCCGTCGAGCTCGACCTGCGCGATCAGCATCAGCGTGGCCGGCGCCTCCCACGGGGACGATCCGCAGTAAGTGGCATAGCGGGCAAACAGCTGCCGCATGCGTGGGTCCTTGAAGTGGCGGCCCAGCGCATGCCAGAGGCTGCGCATGGGTCCGAGGTCCATCAGCGCGCCCAGCCCGCCCACACCCAGCCGTGCCGGCATCTGCAGCA
>CALSAU010000073.1:0-8245 GCA_943372985.1 Polaromonas sp. YR568
GAGCGCCACATCAGACCCTGCATCACGCCGGCAATCCACATGGCGGCGATGTACAGCACGATGCCGATGGTGGACATCCAGAAATGGAACTCGATGGCCTTGATGCTGTACATGGTGGTACGACCGTACATGCGCGGGATCAGGTAGTAGAGGGAGCCCATCGAGATCAGCCCGACCCAGCCCAGCGCACCCGAATGCACATGGCCCACCGTCCAGTCGGTGTAGTGCGAAAGCGCGTTCACCGTCTTGATCGACATCAGCGGGCCCTCAAGGGTGCTCATGCCGTAGAACGACAGCGACACGATGAGGAAGCGCAGGATCGGGTCTTCGCGCAGCTTGTGCCAGGCGCCCGACAGCGTCATCACGCCGTTGATCATGCCGCCCCAACTGGGCGCCAGCAGGATCAGCGAGAACACCATGCCGACCGACTGCGTCCAGTCCGGCAAGGCGGTGTAGTGCAGGTGGTGCGGGCCCGCCCACATGTAGGTGAAGATCAGCGCCCAGAAGTGGACGATGGACAGGCGGTAGCTGTACACCGGCCGCTCAGCCTGCTTGGGAATGAAGTAATACATCATCCCAAGAAAGCCTGCGGTGAGGAAGAAGCCGACCGCGTTGTGGCCGTACCACCACTGCACCATGGCGTCCTGCACGCCGGCGTAGGCGGAATATGACTTCATCCAGCCGGCGGGTACCTCGGCGCTGTTGACCACATGCAGCACCGCCACCGCCAGAATGAAGGCGCCGTAAAACCAGTTGGCCACGTAGATGTGCCGGATCTTGCGAATCCCCAGGGTGCCGAAAAATACCACGGCGTAAGACACCCATACCAGCGTGATCAGGATGTCGATGGGCCACTCCAGTTCGGCGTATTCCTTACCGGTGGTGTAGCCCATGGGCAGGCTGACTGCCGCCGCCACGATCACCGCCTGCCAGCCCCAGAAGGTGAAGGCGGCCAGTTTGGGCATGAACAGCGGCACGCTGCAGGTGCGCTGCACCACGTAGTAGCTGCTGCCAATCAGCGCGCAGCCGCCAAAGGCAAAGATCACCGCGTTGGTATGCAGTGGCCGCAGGCGCCCGTAGCTCAGCCAGGGAATTCCGAAGTTCAGTTCCGGCCAGGTCAGCTGCGCTGCAATCAACAAGCCGACGGCCATGCCCACCACGCCCCACAGCACGGCTGCCAGTGAAAACTGGCGCACCACCGTGTCGTGATAGACCACACCCCGCATCGTTTCTTCGTTCATGAAGCACCTTTTGTCTTGATGCTCCAGAGTGTCGGCGTGCCCTGTGCCCACACACTTGACACAGGTCAATCGCCGTGAAGAATGCGCTCGCCTTCCTGCTCCAGCGCCTCAAATTGCCCACGCCAGACGGCCCAACCGAGCGCCCCCAGAATCAGCAAGGCCAGCACCACAGACAAGGGGATCAGCAGAAAAAGAATGTCCATTCAGCGCTCCTTTTCTGCAGAGGCCACACGCGCAAGGCGGGCTGCATTGGCCACCACCAGCAGCGAACTGGCCGCCATGCCAAAGCCTGCCAGCCAGGTTGGCATGTAGCCCAGAATGGCCAGCGGCACGCAGGTGGCGTTGTAAATGGCTGCCCACCAGAGGTTCTGGCGCACCACCGCACGGGTGTGCCGCGCCTTGGCCAGCAGCGCCGCCACCGTCATGAGACGGTTGCCGGTGATGATGAAATCCGCCTTGGCCTGCGCCAGCGGCACCGCCTGCCCCATGGCCACCGACACATCGGCGGCGGCCAGTACGGGGCCATCGTTCATGCCATCGCCCACCATCAGCACACGATGCCCCTTGCGCTGCAGGTTGCGCACATGGTCCAGCTTGTCCTCGGGCGTGCACCGGCTGAAGCAATCCGCAATGCCCGCCCGGCGTGCCAGTGTGGTCACGGCCACCCCGGTGTCACCTGAAAGCAGTTGCACGCGAACGCCCATCCGTTGCAGGGCCGTGACGGCCTCCACCGCATCAGGCCGCAGGGCTTCGTCCAGTGCAAAGCCAGCTAGGTACTGCCTGCCGTCCGGCTCGCTAACACACAGGTGAACCGACAAATCTGCATGCAAGGCAGGCGCCTCGCAGAACGCGGTGGAGCCGAGCTGCAGGACTTGCGCATCGCTGCCATCTGGCCGCGATACCCTGCCGCGCAGGCCGCTGCCAGCGACCTCCTCCACTTCGCTGGCAACCCAGTGGGGCGCGGGAAAGCGGTTGGCGATGGCGCGCGCGACAGGGTGCAGGGAATGCCGGGCCAGCGCACCGGCTCTTTCGCAAGCCTCTTCACGGTTCACGCCCGGCGGGTTGTGGACGGTGACGACCTCCATGCGGTCCTCGGTCAGCGTGCCGGTCTTGTCGAAGATCACCGTGTCAATGACCGCACCGCTTTCGAGCGCCTGCAGCTTGCGCACCAGCACGCCGCGCCTGGCCAGCGCGCCGGCACCGGCGAGCATGGCTGCGGGCGTGGCGAGCGACAAGGCACACGGGCAGGTCACGATCAGCACCGCTACCGCCACCGCCAGCGCATGCGATGGCCCCATCGGCCACCACCAGAAGGCTGCAGCGGCGCTGGCCAGCAGCACCGCCACCAGAAACGGACTGGCGATACGGTCCACCAGTTGCACCAGGCCGGGTTTTTCGACCGACGCCTGCTCCATCAGGGCCACGATTTCGGCAAACCGGGTGTGTGCCCCGACGCGTTGTACCCGGACCAGCAGCACGCCAGTGAGGTTGTGGCTACCGGCAATCACCGCGTCGCAGGTCTTTCTAAGCACGGGTTTGGACTCCCCCGTCAGCAGCGACTGGTCGACCCGGCTTTCGCCAGACTCCACCTCACCGTCAGCCGGGAATGCCTGACCGGGCAGCACGCGGATCAGGTCGTCCACGACCAGCCGACGCACCGCCACTGCCCGAAAACTGCCGTCGCTTTCCCGTCGCTCCACGCGGTCAGGCAGGCGCCGCACCAGCGCTTCCAGGGCGCCAGCGGTGCGGTCGCGCAGGCGCTGCTCCAGCAGGCGACCCGACAACAGGAAAAACACAAACATCGACACCGAGTCATAGGCGGCGTTGGCACCCCAGGGCCCCATCGGGTCAAAGGTGGCGATGGTGCTGGCTGCGAAGGCAATCAGTACGCCGAGAGCCACCGGCACATCCATGCCAATGCGTCGGTGCTGCAGGTCACGCAGCGCGCCCGCGAAAAAAGGCCAGCATGAAAACAGCAGCACCGGCAGGGTCAGCACCCACGAGGCCCAGCCCAGCAGGGCCTTGATATCGGGCGTGATCTCACCCGCCGGGGCCAGGTAGGCCGGCACCGCGTACATCATGACCTGCATCATGCAGAACCCGGCCACCAGCCAACGCCACAGCATCAGCCGCTGCGCCTGTGTGCGGTGCGTGGCGATCATCAGGTCGCCGGCAGGAAGCGCCCCGTAACCCGCCTTGTTCAGGGCCGCGAGCCAGAGGGACGGCCGTGTGGCCTGCGGCTGCCACTGGATGCTGGCCGATGCCGTGACGCCATTGACCCGCACCGTGTCCACTCCAGGCAGGCGAGCCAGCACCTCTTCAACCGTGAGGGCGCAGGCCGCGCAACGCAGGCCCTCAAGTATCAGGCAGGACTCCCAGTGCCCCTCACGCGCGGCCACGGGTCGGCTGAACGCTTCCCATTCGGCAGGCTCGTCCATCGCAGCCCACGGCGAGACTTCGCCCATCGAAGGCACGAGTGGGGTGACGGGAGGCAAAGCGGTCGCAGTCTGCATGGCCCCAAGGGTATCCAGCACGACCCGAGAGGAAGTTGACATACATCAAAACGGGGCCCTTGCAGCGCACTAGACTTCGCTCATCAACACAGGAGAACCCACCATGTACACCCGTATTCTTGTTGCAACTGACGGTTCGACACTTTCCAGAAAGGCGGTCAAGGACGCCATCGCCCTTTGCGCTGCGGTGGGCGCCGACCTTGTCGCGCTCAATGTGGTGCCACGCTACCCTGTGAGCTACTTCGAGGGCGGTGCGAGCATCTCGCCCCAGGACATCGGGCGCATGGAAAAGGAATGGGCTGACAAATCGCTGGCGATTGTGGAAGCCGTACGAAAGACGGCGGAAGCCGCCGGCGTCAAAGCCAAGGGCGTGCTGGCGAAGTCAGACATCGTTTCGGCTTCCATCCTGACTGCCGCCAAAAAACACAAGTGCGACCTCATCGTGATGGCCTCGCACGGCCGCAAGGGCATCTCGCGCATCCTGCTGGGCAGCGAGACCCAACAGGTGCTGACGCACAGCACGATTCCTGTGCTGGTATTGCGCTGATCGGTACCACCTGACACCGCAGCACGGCGCATTTGCAGTTGATTTGCCGCTGATTCACCAACGGATTTCCCCATGACCCACGACGCAAGCTCACTGGCCAAGCACTTCGGTCCCCTCCTCGTCCGGCGTGAAGCCGAGCTGAGGGCAGCCCTGGAGACAGTTCAGCACCGCGAACTGGCAGACGAGCAGGCCACCAGCGGCGAGGTTCAGGACTTCAAGGACATGGCCTACCGTGAGGTGCAGGCGGACATGGCGGCCCTGGACGCCGACCGCACGGCCGCCGAACTGGCGCAGGTGCTCGCTGCACGCTGGCGGTTGCAGGACGGCAGCTTCGGGTGCTGTGAGCAATGTGGTCAGGACATTGATCTTCGCCGGCTGGAAGCCTTGCCGGCCACCCCCCTGTGTGTGGCTTGTCAGGCCGCCAACGAGAGCACGCTGGCCACCCGCGACCCACACGCCCAGTGAGTGCAAGGAAGATGCCGGCATCACCCTGAGCGCTGGGCTGTCCGTCAAATTCCCTATACTCCACTGCACACATTTTTTGGAGAAACCCCATGAGAATCCTGTTGGCTGTTGACGGTAGCAAGTTCACCAAAAAGGCGCTCGCCTTCCTGAGCACCCACGAGGGTCTGGCAGGACCCGAGGACCATCTGGTGGTGCTGCATGTCCAGCCGCCCTTGAGCCCCCGCGTCAAGAGCATGGTTGGCGCCGACGCGGTTCGCGAATACCAGGCCGAGGAATCTGCAAAAGTCCTCAAGCCCATCGAGAAATTCCTGAAGAACCACGCCATCCCGTTTGAGACGCAGTGGGTCGTGGGCTCACCTGTCGCAGAGATCATCGGTGCCGCCAAGAAGAAAAAGGCCCACATGATCGTGATGGGAACGCATGGCCACGGCCTGCTGGGCCGTGCCCTGATGGGCAGCGTCGCGCAACGTGTGGTGGCCGACAGCGACTTGCCTGTGCTGCTGGTGAAGTAATCCTTCTTCTGTTTGTGTGGCCCATGCTGGTCTGTGGTGGCTGATGTCACCGCATCCAGCAGTTGGCACGACTTGGACGACCTGCAACTGGCATGTAGGTCTGCACAGACAAGCGCCGTAGGTGACTGCGGCGTCTTCCCGAAACAGCGCTGCCCCCATGGCAGACTGACCGCATGACTTCATGCTGGACCTCTTTACGTTTCTCTGCTGCTCGGTTAAGTAACCTTCTGCCAGGCCTGCTGCTGATGGCGCTCGCGGCCTTCAACACGGCGCAGGCACAAGTGCCGGCTCCCCCCTCCGCTGCGGCTGACGTCCAAGCCACTGCGCTGGTCGACAAACATCAAACCCTTCAGAGCCGGTTGGCCAGCAGCCCCTACGGACGTCCGCTGGTACTGGACTCGCTTCAATCCGCCAGTACCGTGAGCGGCGATGTGCACGCCGTGCTTGACGCACCGTTTGCGACGGTCAGCCGTGCGCTGCAGAATCCACGGGTCTGGTGCGAGATCATGATCCTGCACATCAACACCAAGATGTGCCGCGTCACCGGCGCCGCAAGCCCAGCGATGATTCGCCTGAACATCGGCAAGAAGGATGAACAGCACATCGAAGACACCTTTGCGCTGGACCTCGCCTTTCAGCCGGTATCGAGCAGTGCCAGCCATCTCCGTACACGTCTGGATGGCGCCAAAGGCCCCCTGGGCACCAGCAACTACGTGATTGAGCTGGCGGCAGCCACCCTGCCTGGCGGGAAAACCTTTCTGCACCTGCGTTACGCATCGCGCTATGGAACGGCAAGCCAGTTGGCCATGCAGGCCTATCTGGCGACCGTAGGGCGCTCCAAAGTGGGATTTTCAAGCGTGCAACAAGGTCAGACCTCCGGACTGGTCGGTGGCCTGCGCGGCACGGCCGAGCGCAACACCATGCGCTACTACCTGGCCATTGAGGCGTATTTCGCCACACTCGACAAACCGGCTGCGCAGCAATTCGATGCGCGCCTGCAGTACTGGTTTGACGCCACGGAGTCGTATGCGCGCCAGCTGCGCGAGATGGACCGCGAGACCTACCTCACGATGAAGCGCAAGGAATACCAGCGGCAAGCGCTCTGAGCCCGAAAGGCAAACGGGCGACAGCGCGGCTGCCTTCAGAACCGCTTGATCGGGCTTCCTGATCGCCGAAAACTCACCGTCGGCACGCTGAAGTCCTCGAAGGGTGCGCCAAGCGCAATCTCTCCGTCCAGCAGCAGCACGCACTCCTGACGGCGCAAGGCAATCACATCGGCGCTGCCGGCGAACTTCACCCAGGTGCCGTAGCTGCTGACGTCTTCGAGATAGAACTTGCCATCGCGCCATTCCAGCTTGGCGTGGCGGCGCGACACTCGCGGGTCCTGGATCACGAACTGGCCCAACTCGTCGCGCCCGATGAAGATGGGCATTTCGGACGCAGGAAACTCGATCTGCGTACCCAGCCACGACAGCGAAATCGTGTCCAGCCCGGCATCCGGCTTCGCCCTGACCGATGCCAGCAGAGACAAGCTGGCGGGCACCGTGAATGTCTCGGACTGCAGCTCCTGCTGCCACTCGATCTGGTGCACCACGCACGGCTCCTGGCGCCCGCGGATCTTCATCGGCCCAAGGCGCCGGAATCGCACCAGGCTGTCGGGCGCAAGGCTTTCAATCACGCTGTCGCTGGCCAGAATCTGCTCGGGGCCGCACAGGTCACTCAGGCGCGAGGCGACATTCACTGCGTCACCGAAACAGTCGCCGCCCTGCTCCACCACATCACCGCGCGCCATACCCACCTGCAGCCGCATCTTCAGCGGCTCTGGCCAGCTGGCGATGCGGCCCTGATGCACGCGTTGCAGCTCACAGGCCGCCTCAATAGCGCTCTGGTTGTACGCAAACACGATGAGAACGCCATCGCCAAGGTATTTGACGACCTGGCCACCAGATGCCTCGCACACCTGGCCGACCCACTGGGTCAAGCGGGTGATGGCCTGGGTGGCCTTGGCATTGCCGAGAGACTCAAAGACCCCGGTGCTGCCGGTGAGGTCTGCAAAAACAACTGTGACTTCGGCCATTGAAACTGCCTGACGGGCGCTAGACGTGCTGATGAAGGAGGGGATCGGAGGGTCGTCAAGCGAATTGGCGCGAGGTCAAGCCGGATGAATCGCTCGGGGGATTTAATCACAACACAGGGAATGGCGCAGACCCCAAATCAAGCCGTACGGGTTCAAGCCGCGTTGGGCTTGAGCTGCATGGCCTTGAACTCCAGAAACTCCTCAAAGCCATAAACACCGTTCTCCCGGCCATTGCCCGACTGCTTGTAGCCGCCAAACGGCGCCTGCCCGTTGAACGGCCCGCCGTTGATGTCCACCTGGCCCGTCCGCATGCGCCTCGCCACAGCCATGGCGCGTTCATCGGTACCAGCCCAGACCGCACCGCCCAGACCATAGATCGTGTTGTTGGCGATCGCCACCGCTTCCTCTTCATCGCGGTACGAAATAACCACCAGCACCGGGCCAAAAATCTCTTCCTGCGCCAGCGTGTCGGTGGGCTTGATGCCAAGGATGGTGGGCTCCACAAAATAGCCGGTGCTGAACGCAGGCGGCTTGTCACCCCCGGCAATCACGTCGGCTCCCTCAGCGATACCGGTGCGGATGAAGGCCATCACGCGGTCACGCTGGGCGGCGCTGACCAGCGGGCCGAGTTTGCTGGCTTCGTCCAGGCTCGGGCCAATCGGAAAGCGCGCGATGGCCGCCTGCGCGAGTGCACGCACCTCCTGGTAGCGGCTGGCGGGCACCAGCATGCGGGTATGGGCCGAGCAGGTCTGGCCGCTGTTGAGCATGCAGGCCGATACTGTGCCCTTGACGGCAGCTTCCAGGTTGGCATCGTCCAGAATCACGCTGGCCGATTTGCCACCCAGTTCCAGCGCCACACGCTTGACGGTCTGGCTGGCCAGTTCGGCCAC
>CALSAU010000074.1:0-8171 GCA_943372985.1 Polaromonas sp. YR568
TTCTGGAAGGACTCCTGGAAGGTGCGGCCCATGGCCATCACTTCACCCACAGACTTCATCTGCGTGGTCAGACGGGAATCAGCGGTCGGGAACTTCTCGAAGGCAAAACGCGGAATCTTGGTGACCACATAATCGATGCTCGGCTCGAAGCTGGCAGGCGTGGCGCCGCCCGTGATTTCGTTGCGCAGCTCGTCGAGCGTATAGCCCACGGCCAGCTTGGCCGCCACTTTGGCAATCGGGAAGCCTGTTGCTTTCGACGCCAGTGCGGATGAGCGCGACACGCGCGGGTTCATCTCAATCACCACCATGCGGCCATCGACCGGGTTGATGGAGAACTGCACGTTGGAGCCACCAGTGTCCACACCGATCTCCCGCAGCACTGCCAGCGAGGCATTGCGCAGGATCTGGTATTCCTTGTCGGTCAGCGTCTGCGCGGGGGCCACGGTGATGGAGTCACCGGTGTGCACGCCCATCGGGTCCAGGTTTTCAATCGAGCAGACGATGATGCAGTTGTCGGCGGTGTCGCGCACGACTTCCATCTCGTACTCTTTCCAGCCGAGCAGCGATTCTTCAATCAGCAATTCGTTGGTGGGCGAGGCTTCGAGTCCTCGCTTGCAGATGACCTCGAACTCTTCGGAGTTGTAGGCAATGCCGCCGCCGGTGCCACCCAGGGTGAAGCTGGGGCGAATGACGGTCGGGAAACCGACTGTCTTCTGCACCGCCCAGGCCTCTTCCATGCTGTGCGCGATGCCGGAGCGGGCAGAGCCCAGTCCGATCTTGGTCATCGCGTCCTTGAACTTCAGGCGGTCTTCGGCCTTGTCGATGGCTTCGGGCTTGGCGCCGATCAGCTCGACCTTGTACTTGTCGAGCACGCCGTTGCGCCAGAGATCCAGTGCGCAATTGAGCGCCGTTTGCCCGCCCATGGTGGGCAGGATGGCATCGGGCTTCTCCTTGGCAATGATCTTCTCGACCGTCTGCCAGGTGATGGGCTCGATGTAGGTGACGTCGGCCGTGGCCGGGTCCGTCATGATTGTGGCCGGGTTGCTGTTGATCAGGATGACCTTGTAGCCTTCCTCTCGCAGGGCTTTGCAAGCCTGCACGCCGGAGTAGTCGAATTCACAGGCCTGGCCAATGATGATGGGGCCTGCGCCGATGATGAGGACGCTTTTGATGTCTGTGCGTTTAGGCATTCTTCTTTTCTCCTGCCTGTTCCATCAGCACGGTGAAACGGTCAAACAAATATGAAATGTCGTGCGGACCGGGTGACGCTTCAGGATGCCCTTGGAAGCAAAACGCCGGTTTGTCGGTGCGGGCCAAGCCCTGCAAGGTGCCATCAAACAGACTGATGTGCGTGGCGCGCAGGTTGGCTGGCAGCGTCTTCTCGTCCACGGCAAAACCATGGTTCTGGCTGGTGATGCTGACCCGGCCGCTGTCGAGGTCTTTCACCGGGTGGTTGGCACCGTGGTGACCGAACTTCATTTTGAAGGTTTTCGCACCGCTGGCCAGCGCCATGATCTGGTGGCCCAGACAGATGCCGAAAGTCGGAATACCGGTTTCGATGAGTTCGCGCACAGCAGCAATCGCGTAGTCGCAAGGCTCTGGATCACCGGGGCCGTTGGAGAGAAAGATGCCGTCGGGTTTGAGCTTGAGGACGTCTGCCGCTGGCGTCTGAGCCGGCACGACCGTGATGCGCGCACCGCGCTCGGCCAGCATGCGGAGGATGTTTTTCTTCACACCGAAGTCGAAGGCCACCACATGAAACTTCGGCGTGATCTGCACGCCGTAGCCCGAGCCAAGTTTCCACTCGGTCTGCGTCCACTCATAGGTCTGCGCCACAGACACCACCTTGGCCAGATCGAGCCCGGCCATGCTGGGCGCGCCCTTGGCAGCTTGTACTGCCTTGTCGATGGCTGAGGCGCTCACCGCTTCGCCAGCGGCCAGCGCGAGGATGCAGCCATTCTGGGCGCCCTTGGTACGAAGGTGGCGGGTGAGCTGCCGGGTGTCAATGCCGGCGATGGCAACCGTCTTTTCGCGGATCAGATAGTCCGACAACCCCATCGACTGGCGAAAATTGGAGGCCAGAAGCGGCAGGTCCTTGATGATCAGGCCGGCGGCGTGGACCTTGTCGGCCTCCACGTCTTCGGCGTTGACGCCGTAATTGCCGATGTGCGGGTAAGTGAGCGTGACGATCTGCTGGCAGTAGCTGGGATCCGTGAGGATCTCCTGGTAGCCGGTCATGGCGGTGTTGAAGACCACCTCACCGACGGTGGAGCCGGGAGCCCCAATGGAATTGCCGATAAAGACCGTGCCGTCTGCGAGCGCCAGGATGGCGGGAGGGGTGTTTCCCTTGAGAGACAAAAGCACTGGGTTCTCCGGGTTGGTTACGGTTCGCCCAAGCGTGCACAGAGATCATCTCGATCGAGACTCCTGCAGGCTGCTTTGTGAGGGTGTGTGCTTTGTGTGCGCTCGGGCGAGGCTGTGTTTTGAAAAGCCCTTGATTATAGCCCGAGGTGCATCAGGGCTTGATGCCTTTCGTGCACGAGAGACGCGCCGAGTGCGCCGCTTTCCACTTTACCGCAGGCAATCAGGCGGGGCTGGCCACCAGTGCGCTCGCATGCATGCAAATCGCGGCCGCTGCAGCCACGTTGAGCGACTCCTCGCCGCCGGGCTGGTCAATTCGCACCTTCAGGGCCGCCTGCGCCATCAGGGACGCATGAACGCCCTGCCCTTCGTGCCCCATGGCCCACGCGCAGGGCATGGGAAGGGCCTTGTCGCGGAGCAGGCGGTTCAACAACTGGCCATCGTGGGAGCTGGTCACCACCAGCGGAATGCCCAACACCGACAAGGCGTCCAGGTCCACCCCTTCCACCAACCGAAGTGCGAAATGCGCTCCCATGCCGGCGCGCAGCACCTTGGGCGACCACAGCGCCGCCGAGCCCTTGAGGGCAATCACCTGACCAAAGCCAAACGCCGCAGCGCTGCGCAGGATGGAACCAACATTGCCGGCATCCTGGACACGATCCAGAATCACCGATGCCACCTTCGGCTGCAGGGCTGGTGCAGCGGGCAAGTCAAGCACAAAGCCCATGCGCCCCGGTGATTCCAGACTGCTGATTTCAGCCATCAGCGCGTCGGCCAGCACCAGGTTTTTGCCTGACGCCTGAACCCAATCCGGCTGGGCATCCCGCCACCCCGACTCGGCGTATACCGCGATGGCGGGTTGGAGGCCGCGGGCCAGTGCAGCCCGGCACAGGTGATCGCCCTCCAGCCAGACGCGCCCCTGCTTGCGGTAAGCCGTGCTGTCCTGCGACAGCTTGCGCAAGTCCTTGACGACGGGGTTATCCCGCGACGTGACGTAGATGGCATCGCGGGATGAAGTGGTCACCGCAGCACCTCGGCCACCGGCGCGAAAGACTTGCGGTGCTGCGGGCAGGCGCCGTGCTCGCGCAGGGCCGCCAGATGCGCGGCAGTGCCATAGCCCTTGTGCCCGGCAAAACCGTATTGCGGGTACTCCAGGTGAAATTCATCACACCAGCGGTCGCGGTAGACCTTGGCCAAAATCGACGCCGCCGAAATCGCAGGCACGAGGGCGTCGCCCTTGACGATCGCCTCGGCGAGGATGTCGAGTACCGGCAGCCGGTTGCCGTCCACCATCACCTTGTGTGGCTTGAGGCGCAAACCCTCCACCGCGCGTTTCATGGCCAGCATCGTGGCCTGCAGGATATTGAGCGAATCAATCTCCTCAACAGTGGCCAAAGCGATGGAGCAGCACAGCGCCCTGGCGCGGATTTCGTCATAGAGCTTCTCGCGCCGCAAGGGCGTGAGCTTTTTGGAGTCCGCCAGCCCCTTGATGGGGTGGAGGTCGTCCAGAATCACCGCAGCCGCCACCACCGGCCCGGCCAAAGGCCCCCGGCCTGCCTCGTCCACGCCCGCCATCAGACCGGGCACGTCCCATGACAAGGCGGTTTGCTCAGCCTTCAAGAATTTTCTGGATCGCATCGGTGGCCAATTGGGAGGTGTCGCGCTGCAGTTCAGCATGCAGCGCAGAAAAGCGTTGTTCGACGGCCATTATTTTCTCAGGTGCAGACACCCGGGCGTCCAGCCACTGCATCACCGCTGTCGCCAGCGCTTCAGGCGTGGCGGCGTCCTGCAACAGTTCAGGCACCACAAAATCCTGGCACAGGATGTTGGGCAGCCCGACCCAGGGCTGCAGTTTCTTGCGCCGCATGATCTGCCACGACAGCCAGTTCATGTTGTAGGCGATCACCATGGGCCGCTTGAACAGCGCCGCCTCCAGCGTCGCCGTACCGCTCGCAATCAGGGTGACGTCACACGCGGTGAACGCCATGTGCGACTGGCCCTGCAGAATCAGCACATCAGAGTGAATACCAGCGGCGCGGGCCATGGATTCAATGCGCTCTTTCAGTAGCGGTACAGCCGGCACAACGAACTTCGTTGAAGGCCGCTCTTTCCGGATAAGCGCCACCGCGCGGAAAAACCGGTCGGCCAGGTACTGAATTTCAGAAGCACGGCTGCCGGGCAACACGGCGACCACCGAATCATCCACCGCCAGTCCCAGTTGGCGACGGGCCGCGGCACGATCCACCTGCATTGGAATCGCATTGGCCAATGGGTGCCCGACATACGTCGCTGCAATGCCGTGCCGCGCCAGCAAGGCAGGCTCAAAGGGAAAGATGCACAGCACGTGGTCCACGCTGCGGCGTATCTTCTCAACCCGGTCGGCACGCCATGCCCAGATGGACGGGCTGACGAAGTGCACTGTGGGAATGCCTGCCGCCTTCAGCGAGGCTTCCAGATCGAGGTTGAAGTCAGGCGCATCGACGCCGATGAAGAGGTCGGGCGGGCTGGCCAGCAAACGGGCCTTCAAGGCGTCGCGAATGCCGACAATTTCGCGGTAATGGCGCAGTACCTCCACATACCCGCGTACCGCCAGCTTGTCGCTGGGCCACGCCGGGTGGAATCCACGGGCGGCCATCTGAGGGCCGCCAATGCCTGTGGCCACCAGGTCGGGCCAGCGGGTACGCAAGCCATCAAGCAGCAGCCCGGCCAGCAAATCCCCGGAGGCCTCGCCCGCCACCATGGCAACCCGCAGGGCACGCGGCCCAGAGGTCACCCCTTGTTCAGAAGTACCGGCGCCCGTGCCTGCTGGGGTGTGGGACCCGTCAGCATCCATTGCTCGCCTAACGGACGATCCCGCGTTGCGGTGAGGTCTGCGCGAGAAAGGCGGTCATCCTGTCGACGTCTGGCTGGGCTTCCGGGTGCTTTTCGACCAGCGCCACAATCTGCGCACGTGCCTGCTCCAGCGTCAGGTCTTCACGGTACAGGGCCTTGTGCATCGCCTTGACTGCAGCGATACGGTCCGGTGAAAAACCGCGACGGCGCAGGCCCTCAAAGTTCATCGAGCGGGCTTCGGCCGGTTGCCCCTGGCACATGACAAACGGCGGCAGGTCAGCGAACAACAGGGAGCACATGGCCGTCATGCTGTGGGCACCGAGCCGCACAAACTGGTGTACTACCGTGAAACCACCAAGGATCACCCAGTCCCCCACCTGCACATGGCCGGCTAACTGGGCATTGTTGGCAAAGATGGTGTGGTTGCCGACCTGGCAGTCATGGGCCAGGTGCACATAAGCCATGATCCAGTTGTCATTTCCGACGCGAGTCACACCGGCATCGCCAGGCGATCCGATGTTGAAGGTGCAGAACTCGCGGACGGTGTTGCCGTCACCGATGACCAGCTCACACGGTTCACCCGCATACTTCTTGTCCTGCGGAATGGCGCCGAGGGAATTGAATTGGAAGATACGGTTGTTCTGGCCAATCGTGGTGTGACCTTCGATCACGCAGTGCGCACCGACGCGGGTGCCCGCACCGATCCGCACGTGCGGCCCAATGACGGTGTAGGGCCCGACGCTGACCGAAGTGTCCAGTTCGGCCTTCGGGTCTACCAGCGCGGTGGCGTGGATTCCGGGCGTGACAACTTCCACACTCATCTCAGGCAATGGTGCGCATGGTGCACATGAGCTCGGCTTCGCAGGCGACCACCTCACCCACGCGCGTGACACCCTTGAACTTGAAGATGCCCGCCTTCATGCGGTCGAGAGAGACGTCCATGATCAGCTGGTCGCCCGGCTCCACGGGCCGCTTGAAGCGTGCACCGTCAATGCCTGCAAAGTAGTACACCGTCTTGTCGTCGGGGGTGACACCCAGGGTGTCAAACGCCAGCAAGGCCGCCGCCTGCGCCATCGCTTCGAGCATCAGCACGCCCGGCATCACGGGGTGGTGCGGGAAGTGGCCCATGAAAAACGGTTCGTTGATAGTGACGTTCTTGAGCGCCTTGATGCGTTTGCCCTTTTCAATCTCGAGCACACGGTCCACCAGCAGGATGGGGTAACGGTGCGGCAGGGACTTGAGGATCTGGTGAATGTCCATCATGATTTTTCTGGGTTGTTCTGGAGGCGCGAGAGTGATTTTTCAGCGGTTTTGAGGCGTTCCCGCAGCACATAAAGCTGCTTGAGGGACGCCGCATTTTTCTCCCACGACACATTGTCGTCGATGGGAAAGAGCCCGGTGTACTGTCCCGGCTTGAGAATCGAACGGGTCACCACCGACGCGGCGGAAATGTGCACATGGTCGGCCAGCACAAGATGGCCAAGTACAACGGCACCGCCACCCACGGTGCAGTGCGCGCCAATCGTCGCACTGCCGGCCACGCCGGCACAACCGGCCAGCGCACTGTGTTTGCCGATACGGACGTTGTGACCGATCTGAACGAGGTTGTCGAGCTTGACGCCATCTTCCAGAACGGTGTCCTGCAAAGCACCCCTGTCAATGCAGGTGTTGGCGCCGATCTCAACGTCGTCGCCCAACACCACCGCACCCAGCTGCTCGATCTTGATCCAGCGCCCCTCATGCGGCGCATACCCAAAACCGTCGGCACCAATCACGGCGCCGGAGTGAACAATGCAGCGCTGCCCTACCCTGCAACCGTCAGCCACTGTCACGCGTGGGTGCAGACAGGTCAGGTCGCCAATCACCGCTTGATGTCCGATCACGCAGTGCGCGCCAATCCGTGCGCCCTCCCCGACGACCGCCTCCGGACCGATGCAAGTGAACGCACCAATCGAAACACCGTCACCAATCCGGGCTGACGGATCAATCACGGCACTGGGGTGGATATGCGGTGCTGCCGCAGACTGGTGACTCCGCCTCCACAGCTGTGTGACCAGCGCAAATGCGTAATAAGGATCGTCAACCACGAGGCAGCTGCCCCGTGCAACGGCAGCATCACGCGCAGAGCTGGCCACCAGCACACACGCGGCCCGGGAATCCGCCAGTTTGGCGGCATATTTGGGGTGACTGAGAAAGCTCAGCTGAGCTGATGTGGCCGCCTCCAGCGTGGAAAGCCCGTCGATCACCTGCTCGGGATTTCCCACCAGTTCGACCGCCATACGGGCCGACAGGAAGCTGGTTATCTCGGCAAGGCGTAGCGTCACACTGCGCCTCTTGTGGTCACGCTCGCGTCGGACGTGCGTCCCACAAGCTCAGCGAGACGCGTTGAGCGCCTTGATCACCTTGTCGGTGATGTCGTGCTTGGGACTGACGTAAACCGACTCCTGAAGAATCAGGTCGTATTTTTCTGTTTCTGCCAGTGTCTTGACCACTTTGTTGGCACGTTCAATCACGAGCTGGAGCTCTTCGTTCTTGCGGGCGCTCAGGTCTTCCTGAAATTCGCGGCGCTTGGTCTGGAAGGTACGGTCCTGCTCCACCAGCTGGCGCTGGCGCATGGTCCGCTGGCTCTCCGACAGGGTGGGTGCTTCGCGTTCGAACTTGTCAGAGTTGGTCTTGAGTTGCGTCGCCAGGTCGTTGAGCTCTTTCTCGCGCTTGCTGAACTCCTGCTCCAGCTTGGTCTGTGCAGCCTTGGCAGAGTTCGCTTCGCGGAAGATGCGGTCAAGGTTCACAACCCCGACCTTGAACTCCTGGGCGCTCGCTGAAAACCCGGCCAGTGCCACCACCAGCCCGAGGAAAATTTTGCTTGGGAAATGCTTCATTAGAAAGATGTACCGATCTGGAATTGAAACCGCTCTATTCTATCGCCTGGCTTCTTGCGCAATGGCGCAGCGATCGCCAGACGCAGTGGACCGACTGGG
>CALSAU010000075.1:0-8168 GCA_943372985.1 Polaromonas sp. YR568
CTTGTCGATGGGTCCGCCTTTTTCATTCAGGCGCCGCGCAGTGACAGCCACTTCGTCGGTGGCGGAGCGCACCGAGGCCAGCGTGGCATTGGCCTCGCGCGACAGCGCCGGCAGCGTGGCCACCGTGGGCTCCATGCCCTTGGCCACCCGGTTGATGCTGCTGGCCGCTTCACCGAGCTGCGTCACGGCCGCCGTCAGCGCTGCCTGGTTCTCGTCCGAAAGCAGCCGGTTCATCCGCTTGCCGGCCTCCTCGGCCTGATTCAGGATGGCCTCGCCCTGCGTCAGCAGCTTGCTCAGGCCGCCGGGCTTGAGCGGAATGCGTGGCGGGTCGTCGTCGTTCGGCACCATGCGCTCGGACGAGCCGCCGTTGTCGTCGAGCTGGATGAAGCCGAGGCCTGTCACGCCCTGCGAGGCCACGGTGGCGAAGGTGGATTGGGTCATCGGCGTGCTGCGGTCAATCGACACGCGGATCAGCACATTGCCCTTGACCTTGGTGTCAAAGCCGATCAGCTCCACCTTGCCCACCGGCACGCCGCGAAAGCGCACCGCCGCCTGCGGCTGCAGGCCCGACACGGTTTCGTCGGTGCTCATGTCGTAGAGGTCGCGCTGGGTGTCGTCGTGCATCAGCCAGACGGCCAGCAGCGCGACCATCACTGTCACCACCAGCACAAAGATGCCGGCGGCCATGGCATGGGCTTTGTTTTCCATGGTTCAACCTTTCGTTGTCTGTTCGGACGAAGCAGGGGACTGGCGCAGCAGGGCCATGGCACGCTGGCCCCGCCCGCCGAGAAAAAAGTTTTCAATGAAGGGGTGCTGGAAGGCCACCACCTGGCGTGGCTCGTCGTTGATGATGACCTTCTGGTCGGCCAGCACCGCAATGCGGGTGCTGAGCTCGAACAGCGTGTCGAGATCGTGCGTCACCATGATCACGGTGAGCTCCATGCTCTGGTGCAGTGAGCGCAGCAAGGCGCAGAAGCTGTCGGAGCTGTCCGGGTCCAGCCCGGCCGTGGGCTCGTCGAGCAGCAGCAGCGGCGGGTCCATGATGAGGGCGCGAGCCAGCGCCACCCGCTTGATCATGCCGCCCGACAGGTCACTCGGCATCTTTTCAGCGGCATCGGGCGGCAGGCCCACCATCTGCAGCTTGACCATGGCCGCCTCGCGGATCAGCGCGTCCGGCAGGGTCCGGAGTTCGCGCAGCGCAAAGGCAATGTTCTCCAGCACCGTGAACGCCGAGAACAGCGCGCCCTGCTGGAACAGCATGCCCACGCGGCTGGCCGCCCCCCGCTTGCCTAGCTCCGCCGCCGGTTTACCCAGCACGGTGATCTCGCCACGGTCCGGCTTTTCCAGCCCCAGCATCTGCCGCAGCAACACCGTCTTGCCCGTGCCCGAGCCGCCCACCAGCGACAGCACCTCACCCCGCGCCACGGTCAGGTCCAAGTCCTTGTGCACCACCGATTCCCGGTCGCCATTCTGGAACACCGTCCACAGCTTTTTGATTTCAACCACAGCCTCAGTCATCCAGACACCCCAGCCTGAAAAGTGACGAGGCCTCGCAAAGCACAACAACAAGCCAGCAGAGCCGCGGAACCGGCTTTGCCGGGCCGCAGGCGGACGGCCCCCTCGGGGGGCAGCGCAGTACACGAAGTGACAAGCGCGGGGGTCATATGCCGACGTTTTTGAAGAGCACCGCAAACAACGCATCCACCAGAATCACCACCGTGATCGAGGTCACCACCGACGCTGTGGTTCCCTGCCCCAGGCTTTCGGTGTTGGGCTTCACGCGCAGACCGAAGTGGCAACCGATCAGCGCAATCAGCAAACCGAACACCACCGACTTGGCGGTGGCCAGTGTCAGGTTGGCCACATCCACCGCAGCGGGCAATGAGTTGATGAAATAGGAGGGCGTGACGCCCATCGCCACGTCGGCCGCCAGCATGCCACCCAGCAGCGCGGCCAACGTGGTCCAGCCACTGATCAGCGGCATCACCACCGCCAGCGCCAGCGCACGGGGCATCACCAGGCGAAAGCCGCGCGCAATGCCCATGACCCGCATCGCATCGAGTTCCTCAGTGACACGCATCACACCAATCTGCGCGGTGATGGCCGAGCCGCTGCGTCCGGCAATCAGGATGGCGGCCAGCACCGGCCCCAGCTCGCGGATCAGCGAGATGCCGAGGATGTTGACGATGAACGCGTCGGCACCGAACTGCCGCAGTTGCTGCGAAATCAGATAAGCGAGCACCACGCCGATCAGGAAGCCGACCAGCGCGGTGATTGGCAGCGCGGTGGCGCCAATGTGAAACAGGTGGCCGGAAATGTCGCGCCACGGGCCTTGCCGCGGATGGCGCAGCAGCCGCAGCACATCGAGCATGAGCTGCCCGACCAGCCGCACCAGGCCCCGCAGGTGCTCCAGCAGGCTCAGCGCCCGGCCACCCAGTGTGGCCAGGGGCTCGCGCCAGTCCGCAGGCGGTGTGGGCGGCGGGGCGCAGGTGAAACGGGCCACGGTATCGAGCAGCGTTTGCTGCTCTGGCGTGGTCTCAAGGCGTGCCGGCAGTTCGCGGCCCCAGTGGTTCCACAGCACCTGAGCGCCGAGGTAATCGAGTTGGTCCACTTCGGTCAGTCGCCACTGGTCTTGCGTGCGCAGCGGGGTGCGGCGCAACTCGTGCAGCTGCGTCGTCAGCGATGTCCACACCAGCTCACCGGTCAGATCGGCCGCCGTCCACGCCCCGCGCACCGTCAACACACGGCCATCCGGTGTGTCCTGCAGTTCGATGCGTGGTGTGGCGTTTTCCATGAGCTTTCAGTGAAGCCGGACACAGACCGGTGCAATGCGAAACGGCCATGGTACCTGCTGAAAACCGGGCGACAAGGGCGCTGCGCAGGTTGGCGCTCCCGTCCTACAAGCAGGGTTCAGGCCAGCCTGTCGCGTCGGCAGGGGCGGTGCGAACGGGTAATCACCGCGTCGGCACCGCGCCGGTTTTGCCACAATCGGTGCAGCCCGATCCCGACCAGCCTGATCAGCCAGTAAAGAAACCCGACGCGCCATGCAAGAAGACAACCAGCCTTTTGACTACATCATCGTGGGCGCGGGCACGGCGGGCTGCCTGCTGGCCAACCGGCTCAGTGCCGACGCCTCCAAGCGGGTGCTGCTGATCGAGGCTGGCCGCAAGGACGACTACCACTGGATCCACATTCCCGTGGGCTATCTCTACTGCATTGGCAACCCGCGCACCGACTGGCTCTACACCACCGAGCCGGACGCAGGCCTCAATGGCCGCTCGCTGCGCTATCCGCGCGGCAAGACGCTGGGGGGCTGCTCCAGCATCAACGGCATGATCTACATGCGCGGCCAGGCACGCGACTACGACCGCTGGGCCGAGCTCACCGGCGACAGCGACTGGCGCTGGGATAACACCCTGCCCTACTTCAAGCTGCATGAAGACCACCACGGCGGCGCCAACGCGATGCATGGCGCCCGCGGCGTGGTCCCGGAGCTGATGCAGGACCCCACCCAGCCCTACCAGAAACTCTTACGTGAACGCCAGGCCGGCGGTGAATGGCGGATTGAAAAGCAGCGCCTGCGCTGGGATGTGCTCGATGCGTTTGCCGAGGCAGCGGTGCAAGCAGGCATTCCGGCCACCGCTGACTTCAACCGCGGCAGCAACGAGGGCGTGGGCTATTTCGAGGTCAACCAGAAGGCCGGCTGGCGCTGGAACACCGCCAAGGCCTTCTTGCGGCCGGCCTGTGTGGCGCGCCCGAACTTCACGTTGTGGAGCAGCGCGCAGGTCGCCAAACTGGTGATCGAGCCGCAGGCCGATGGCAGCCAGCGCTGCACCGGCGTGCAGGTCTGGACCGGCCAGAAGTACATCACCGCACGGGCCACGCGCGACTCGGGACCGATGGGCGAGGTGCTGCTGTGCGCCGGCAGCATCGGCTCGCCGCAGATCCTGCAGCTCTCGGGCATCGGCCCGGCGGCATTGCTACAGAAGCACGGCATTGCGGTGGTGCAGGACCTGCCGGGCGTGGGCGCCAACCTGCAGGACCACCTGCAGATCCGCTCGGTCTACAAGATCAAGCCACCGGCCGGCAGCAAGGGCTGGGGCCTGACGCTCAACACCATGGCCAACTCGCTGTGGGGCAAGGCCCGCATCGGGCTGGAATACGCGCTGCACCGCACCGGTCCGATGAGCATGGCGCCCTCACAGTTGGGCGCGTTCACGCGCTCCTCGCCCGACCAGGCCTGGCCCAACATCGAGTACCACGTGCAGCCACTCTCGCTCGACGCGTTTGGCGAGCCGCTGCACAGCTTCAACGCCTTCACCGCCAGCGTGTGCAACCTGAACCCGACCAGCCGCGGCAGTGTGCAGATCAAGAGCGGGCGCTTTGAAGACGCGCCAGCGATTGCACCCAACTACCTCAGCACGCCGGAAGACCGGCAGGTGGCCGCCGACTCGCTGCGCGTGACGCGACGTATCGTCAGTCAGAGCGCCATGGCGCGCTACCAGCCGGAGGAGTTCAAGCCCGGTGTGCAATTCCAGACCGACGAAGAACTGGCGCGGCTGGCGGGCGACATCGCCACCACCATCTTCCACCCGGTGGGTACCACCCAAATGGGTCTAGCCAACGACCCGATGGCCGTGGTCGACTCACACCTGCGGGTGCGCGGCATCAAGGGCCTGCGGGTGGTGGACGCCGGCGTGATGCCGCTGATCACCAGCGGCAACACCAACTCGCCCACGCTGATGATTGCGGAGAAGGCCGCCGAGTGGATTCGCGCAGGCATCTGAGCGCGCGCTCGCCCAGGGCCGGCGAGTCGGCCTTTTCATCCGCCGCTTTTCAGCGCAGGCTCTTGACGTAACGTGGCGCGTCCGGGTCACGCGGCTTGCGCTCGCGGCCCGACTCGCTGTCGCCGAAGATCGCGCCGAAAGTGGACTCGATGAACCCCGACTCCGGGTAAACCTCTTGCCGCGTGTCGATGGTGCGGGCCGGCGTCTGCCGGTCAGGCGGTGGCGTCTCGGACAGCGGCGTGCGTTCACGCATCGCGTCGGCCACTTTCTTCACCAGCGGCGTGTGCGGCCTCGGGTCGGGCGTGGCCATCACCTCCTGCAGCCGGTCGGCCCAGACGGCGAGGTCGGGCAGGTTGTCTTCACGGGCCTTTTCGCGGGCAAAACGGACGATTTCTGCCGCGTAGTCCACGTTGCTCGCCAGCCACTCGGTGTCGGTGATGCGCCCGGTCTTGCGGCGAAGCAGCACATGCAGGTGGGCGGCGATGGCAATCTTTTCATTCGATGGCATGCGTCAGTCCTTTGCGGCGGAGTCGTGACTTCAGGCGCTGGCCTCAGGTGCCCAGGCGCTCGGCGTGCTGGGTGATGTCGAGGCCGTCGCTCTCGGATGCCTCGCTGACCCTCAGGCTCACAAACAGCGAGGTGATCCACAGCGCCAGCGCGGTCATGAAGAGGCTGTACGCGATCACCGCGCCAACGCCTATGAGCTGGGTGACGAGATTGCCTTCAACGCCGGAGATCGCCTTGCTGGCCAGCAGGCCGGTGAGCAGCGAGCCCACAATGCCGCCGACGCCGTGTACGCCAAACACGTCGAGCGAGTCGTCGGCATTGAGCAGCCGCTTCAGCCCGGTCGCGCCCCAGTAGCAGACCACGCCGGCCACCGCGCCAATCAGCAAGGCGGAGCGTGGCGAGACGAATCCGGCCGCCGGCGTGACGGCCACCAGACCAGCCACCACACCCGAGCACAGGCCCAGCAGCGAGGGCCGGCCACGCACCGCCCACTCGGCCGCCATCCAGCCCAGCGCGCCCGCTGCCGCCGCGATGTGCGTCACCGCCATCGCGAGGCCAGCACGCCCATCGGCCGCCACGGCAGAGCCGGCATTGAAACCAAACCAGCCGACCCACAGCAGGCCGGCACCCGCCATGGTCAGGCCCAGGTTGAACGGCGTGAAAGGCTCACGCCCGTAGCCGTGGCGCGGGCCGAGCACGTAGGCACACACCAGTCCGGCTACACCGGCATTGATGTGCACCACCGAGCCGCCCGCGAAGTCGAGCGCTCCCATTCGCGCCAGCCAGCCGCCAGGCTCCCACACCCAGTGGGCAATCGGTGCGTACACAACGACCGTCCACAGCGCGATGAAAATCAGCATCGCCGAAAAGCGCATGCGCTCGACAAAAGAGCCCACCACCAGTGCGGCCGTGATGATGGCAAAGGTGAGCTGGTACATCGCATAGACCGACTCTGGAATGTTGGGCGCGATGTGGCTGACGGCCACCTTTTGGGTTTCCTTCAGGTAGTCGAGGCCCTCAAACAGGAAGCGCTCGGTGCCGCCGATGTACGGCCCCAGCGCACCAGTGCCCGGGGTGAAGGCAATCGAATAGCCGATCACAAACCACAGCACGCTGACCACCGCGCAGATCGCCACCACGCAGGCCATCACATTGAGCACGCTCTTGCGGCGCACCATGCCGCCATAGAACAGCGCAATGCCGGGCAGCGTCATCAGCAGCACCAACGCGGTGGAGGTCATCATCCATGCGGTGTCGGCGGCATTGATGGTGTCAGTACCCACCAGCCCCGGCTGGGTGAGGGGGGCCACAGGGGCTGCGGGCGCGGCTGCAGCGGCGGGTGCGGGGGCCGGTTCAGGAGCAACAGCGGCTGCTGGTGCAGGTGCAGGCACTGATACAGGCGGCGGCGCCGGCACGGCGGACAGCGACGCAGCAGCCGGGTCGCTTGCGGTCAACGCCGGCGTGGAAGCGGGCGCCGCCCCTTGAGGTGGCGGAGGATTTTGAGCCAGGGCCGCCTGGCCAGCCAGCCCGAGCCACAACACCACGATGCCTGTCACCTTGCTCCGGATACCCATTGCCATACGATGCCCACCTCTGCTTGGTTCTGTCAGTGTTGTCACTGCTATCAGTACTGTCAGTTTCAAACTGTCCAGTTGATAACCAACAGGCATAACTCGTGCCATCTCACGCATAACCTGCTGCAACGCAGCAAAATAGTGGCCTGACGGCCTGTCAGTCGGCCGGTTTTTCCTCAGGCGAAACGTTTCCAGGTGTTACCGGATCAGATTGAGGGGGACGGGGCTGGTGTCGGCCGGAGCGCGGCAAAGCTGGCGGCGGAACAAGGCACTGGCAGGGTGCGGGAAACCCCCAATGCACTAGTGCAGTGCACAAAATACACTAGCTGTCTTGCCTGAGAGCAGCAATGCTCATCAAGCGAGGAGCCGAGGAGACACGAAAGAGATTCCAACAACACAGGCAGACATTCCAAAAGATGTCGGTCTGACAAGAAGGCGCCAGTCATCCTGGCGCTTTTTTTATGGGCGCTCGCGCCCGGCGGCTGATCAGCGCGGGGCGGCCGCCACAGGCACCGCGGCAACGCCGCCCACCGCAGCCACCGGCTGCACCGCCTTGACAGGCACCGTCACAGGCAAAGGCCGACTCTCCACCAGCTGGGTCCGGGTCGCCGGCAAGGCACCGGGCGACAGCCCCGCAAAACCAGGCACAGGCGGCACACCCGCTGGTAACTGGGCCAGCATGTCAGCCACCCGGCGCGGTTTGCCAATCGGCGCGCCAGCCTGGCCCTTCTGCACCGCGGCCATGTCTTCTTCGCTGGGGTACTGGCCCAGTAGCATGTAGTCAAACGCGCGCCGGGCAATCGGCGCAGCCGAGCCGGCACCCCAGCCCGCGTTCTCCACAATCACGGCCAAAGCGATCTTCGGGTCATCGGCGGGCGCCAGCGCCATGTAGAGCGCATGGTCGCGCTGGTGCTCTTCAAGCTTGGCGCTGTTGTACTTGCTGTTGGCCGCCATGCCGACGGCCTGCGCGGTACCGGTCTTGCCGCCACTGACGTAACCAGCCCCGGCAAACACCCGGGCCGAGGTACCGGCCTGCGTCACGCCCACCAGCGCCTTGCGGATCACGGCCACGTTCTCAGGCTTGTAGCCGAGGTTCTCACCCGGCGCGAGCGGCAAGGGCCGCATCACACGGTTGACCGGGTCCTGGGTGCCAATCACCAGACGCGGCTTGTGCTTGACGCCGTTGTTGGCAATGATGGCGGTGGCCTGCGCCAGTTGCAGCATGGTGAAGCTGTTGTAGCCCTGGCCAATGCCCAGCGAGATGGTTTCGCCGGCAAACCACTTCTGCTGCTCGGCGCGC
>CALSAU010000076.1:0-8125 GCA_943372985.1 Polaromonas sp. YR568
TCCCTGCAGGTCGAGCCTTATGCCTGCATGGTTCGCAAGGACGATCCTGAATTCAAGAAACTGGTGGACGGCACCATCACCCGCCTGATCAAGTCGGGCGAGTTTGCGCGCCTGTACACCAAGTGGTTCCAGTCGCCGATTCCACCGAAGGGCGTGAACCTGAATCTGCCCATGAGCGAGGAGCTTAAGGCCAACATGAAAGCGCTGAGCGACAAGCCCGCCATGTGAGTCCGGCGGCTGGCAGGACACACCGGCGCGCGCTGGTGTGCTCCCCGTCAGGCCGACACAGGCGAGGCCTTCCCGGTCACGGGCTGCGGCTTCGCCTGATTCCCCAGTTGCAAATGCCACCTGACCGGAAGCCTTGAGCGCTTCTGTGGGTGGCGCCATGTCTGCTGACAGACTTACCGAGGTCCTATTGAGGACATGCCAGCACATTCAAACCAAAGGAGGCAGGTCATGACTACCCTGGGCACACAGAAGGCCCATCGTCCCCGAACCGTCGGCATTCTGGGCGGCATGGGGCCCGCCGCGGGCGCCGATTTCGTGCGGCTGTTTGTCAGGGCCTGCACGGAACACATGCAGGTTCTCCAGATTCCAGTGACCGATCAGGCCTTCCCTGAGCACTGGCTGGCGCAGGTTCCTGTGCCGGATCGCAGCAGTGCGCTGGGGCTGCCCGGTGCTGGGGGGCATCAGCCACTGGAGCCGATGCTGCAGGCCATGGGGCGACTTGCAGCGCTGGGGTCCACCGCAGTGGCTGTGGCCTGCAACACAGCGCACGCCTGGCATGCCGATTTGCAGGAGCGGTTTCCCCAGCTGGAGGTGCTGCATGTCGCCCGCGAAGTGGCCGAGACACTGGCGCGCCGGGGCGTGAAAGAAGTTGGCTTGCTGGCCACAGAAGGCACTTACCGCGCCGGGCTGTATGACAAGGCCGTGGGCGAGCTCGGACTGCGCTGCCATGTTCCCGAGATCAATGAGCAGAAGCAGCTGATGGACGGCATCTACCTCGGCGTCAAAAAGGGCGACATGGCCTATGCCCAGGGATGCTTCAGCGCGGTGGCCGAAGCGCTGGCACGCCGGCACGGGCTGACGACGTTGATCCTCGGCTGCACAGAGATTCCTCTGGCCCTGCCTGAGGTACCTGGCATGCCGGAGCTGACGCTGCTGGACCCGGCCGAGCTGCTGGCGCAGGCCCTGGCGCAGCGTGCCTACGCGGACACGGCTGCGGCGAATTGATTCGTTGGCTATGGCCCTATTGACGCGCGGCGCGTTTCAGTCGACCGAGGCGCTCCAGCGGCTGTCCCAGGTTTTGTTATCCCAGGTTTTCTCGAGGTGGCGACGATCCCGCTTGGTGGGGCGCCCATGCAACTGGCTGGCCGCCGGATCGTTCGCCAGCCGGTGCTGCTCGGCAGCAAGCGCCTGTCGCTGCAGGCTCTCGGCGGTCTCTTCGTAAAGCAGACGGGCTTGCGGCGCGCCGCCGCGCTGGCTGCTGATGCCCCGCACCACCACTGTTCGCACCACCGGCCCTTGCCGCAGGGCGACGGTGTCTCCGACCTTGACCTCGCGTGACGGCTTAGCGTCCTGGTCGTTCACGCGCACGCGGCCGCGGTCAATTTCCTCCACGGCAAGCGAGCGCGTCTTGTAAAAACGTGCGGCCCACAGCCATTTGTCCAGACGAAGTTTGTCCATTGGCGATGATTTTGACGCAAGGAAAGGATTTGTGCGCCAGGCCCTCAGGAGACCTCGGCCAGTGGCAGCCGTACCGTGGCGGTGAGCCCGGTCACCTGCCCGTGCACCACATTGTTTTCGAGCGTGACAGTGCCCTGCAGCGCCTCCACGATTTCGCGGCAGATCGCCAGGCCCAGCCCCGAGCCTTGCCGCTCATTGCCAGCAGAAAACGGCTGGTACAGGCGCGCGGCCAGCTCACTGGAGATGCCCGGGCCACTGTCGGTGATGGTCAGCGCCACCGAGCGGGAGTCGCGGATCACGCGCACGGCAAGCGTACCGCCAGCGGGCGTGTGCTTGATGGCGTTGTGCAGCAGGTTGCGGCTCAACTCACCCAGCATCCATTCATGCGCGCTGATGTCTGCCGCCACTGTCTCGATGTCGAAATCGATGTCTTTTTCGACCAGCAGCGGCGAGAGGTCCAGCGCCACCGCGCGCACCACCGCCGCCAGATCGCTCTGCTGCGCCCCGGGCTGCTGGCGCAGTTGCTCCACCTTGGCCAGTGCCAGCATCTGGTTGGCCAGCACCGTCGCGCGGTCCACCGTCTGGTTGATCTCGGAAAGCGCTGCAGTGGCATCCAGGTCGCCGCGGAGGGCCGACTGTACCTGCACCTTGAGCACCGCCAGCGGTGTGCGCAGCTGATGGGCGGCGTCACGCACAAAGCGCTTCTGGTGGTCCAGCAGATGCTGCAGGCGCCCCATGACCTGGTTGGTCGCGTCCATCAGTGGCAGCAATTCGCGCGGCGCATCGGGCGCTGCAATCGGTGTCAGGTCGCCTTCGCGGCGCGCCTGCAGTTCAGCACTGAGCCGGCGCACCGGCCGTGTGGCGCGTTGCACCACGATGACGGCCACCAGCGCAATCACGGCCAGCAAAATCGCCTGCCGCCACAGGGTGTCGAGCAGGATCTTGCGTGCCAGCGTCTGGCGCAGCTCCAGCGTTTCGGCTACCTGGATCACCGCCATCGCGCGCCCATTGGCGCTCGCCACCGGCTGCAGCAGTACCGCCACACGCACGTCGTCGCCCTGGTAGGTGTCGTCGTAGAAGTCCACCAGGGCCGAGTAGGGCGGCTTCGCCGGTATGCTGCCGCGCCAGAAGGACAGGTCTGAAAAGCCGGAAACCACCTCGCCGCTCAGGCTGGAGACGCGGTAGAAAAACCGGCTCTGGTTGTCGGCCTCAAACGCTTCCAGCGCCGCATAGGGCAGGGCCACCCTCAGGCGAGACTGCTGGTCGTAGCCTTCGACATCCAGCTCTTCGCCGATGGATTTGGCCGATGCCAGCAGCGTGCGGTCGTAGGCGGTGTTCACTGCACTCAGAGCCTGCTGATACAGGCTGATGGTGTTGATGATGATCAGCACGCCGACCGGCACCAGAATGCCGGTGAGCAGATAGCGTCTGAGGGACGTTGCTCTCATTTGGAGATTACTCTCATGCGTCAATTTTCAGCAGGTAGCCCAGGCCCCGCAGGGTGACCAGTGTGACGCCGGTGCCAGCGAGCTTTTTGCGGAGGCGATACACCACCACCTCAATCGCCTCGTACTGCACGTTGTCCTCGCCAGGAAACACCTGTGCGAACAGGCGCTCTTTCGATACCGCATGCCCCGGCTTGGCTAGCAGGGTCTGCAGTAGGGCCAGCTCGCGCGGTGTGAGGTCCAGCACTTCACCCCGGTGGTAAATGGCGCCGCTGTCCTTGTCGTGGCTCAGGCCGCCCACGACCTGCAGGCCGCCGGGGTCCGCTTCGCGTGCAGCCGGCACGCGCCGCCGGTGCAGGGCCCGCACACGTGCTTCCAGTTCATCCAGATCAAAAGGCTTGGGCAGGTAGTCATCGGCCCCGCTGTTGAGCCCCATGATGCGGTCACCGACCGTGCCGCGCGCGGTCAGGATCAGCACCGGGGTGACCAGCCCCTGGCTGCGGGCCTGCGTCAGGACCTGCAGGCCATCCATGCCGGGCAGACTCAAGTCCAGCACGACCACATCAGGCTGGCTGGTGCTCCACTGGGCCAGCGCCTGGCGGCCATCGGTGCAGCCGGTCACCCCGATGCCACGGCGCCCCAGCGCCCGCTGCAGGGCGGTCTGCATGGACGGATCGTCCTCGATCAGCAGCAGCTTCATGGCGGGATGGGCACTGGACGACGTGGATGGCATGGGCAGGACATTAGCACTTTCCCCAGTGTCTCCGGACAGCCGTTTGACAGAAACGGGGCGCATGATACGCAACGGCCAGTGGTGTTTGCGGCTGCGGCAAGGCCGCCCGCCAAACGCCGCTCACGATCAGCCCACTTTCTGCCAGTCCTGATTTCATACCAAGGAGACATCCATGCGTCGCGATACTTTTCTCAAATCGATGGCCGCTCTGGCCGCTGCGGGCGCACTGCCCATGCCTGCACTGGCCGCAGCCAATGTGAAGATGATGATTCCCGCCAACCCGGGCGGTGGCTGGGACACCACGGGCCGCGCGCTCGGCAAGGCGCTGATGGACTCCGGTGCGGCGGCCACTGTGAACTATGACAACAAGGGCGGCGCCGCCGGCGCGCTGGGCCTGGCCCAGTTCGTCAATGGCAGCAAGGGCGACCCCAACGCACTGATGGTGATGGGCGCCGTGATGCTGGGTGGCCTGATCACCGGCAAGCCGCCGGTGAGCCTCTCGCAGGCCACGCCGATTGCCCGCCTCACCAGCGAGTACAACGTGTTTGTGCTGCCCGCCAACTCGCCCTTCAAATCGATGAAGGAAGTGATCGAGCAACTCAAGAAAGACCCCGGCAGCGTGAAGTGGGGCGGCGGTTCGCGCGGCTCCACCGAGCACATTGCTGCGGCCATGATCGCCCGTGAAGTGGGCGTGGATCCGTCCAAGATCAACTACGTCGCCTTCCGTGGGGGCGGAGAAGCTACCGCCGCCATCCTGGGTGGCAACGTCACCGTCGGCGGCAGCGGCTACAGCGAATTCGCTGAATACATCACCACCGGCAAGATGAAGGCGCTGGCTGTCACGTCGGACACCCGCCTCAAGGGCGTGGATGTGCCAACGCTCAAGGAGCAGGGCGTGAACGTGGTCATCGGCAACTGGCGCGGTGTGTACGGCGCCCCTGGCATCACCGCGCAGCAGCGTCAGGCCCTCACGGACATGGTCCTCAAGGCCGTCAAGTCCAAGAGCTGGCTGGAAGCGTCCGAGAAGAACAACTGGACCGCCGCCGTGCTCACCGGTGCCACGTTCGAGAAGTTCGTTGACGACGACTTCGCCAGCCTGCGCGCCACCATGGTCAAGTCCGGCATGATCTGACGCGGCATCAGCTGCTTTCTCCTCGCCTGATTCGCGGCGTACCGACTGTCTTCATGGCAGTCCCGACATGCCTCCGCTGGTCCCCTGAGGCCAGTGGCGGCATGTTGCTTTCACTCACTGTTCTCCAGGACCTTCACCATGACCACAACAGACTCCCCGGGCCCCGGCGCCTCTGATGCGGGGGGCGGCGCCGTGCTGCCCCAAACCCTGGTGGGGCTGGGTGTGTTGTTGACCGGGCTGGCGCTCGGCTTCGGCGCCATCGGCATTTCTTCCGTGGCTGGCTATGGTGGTGTCGGCCCCAACTTTCTGCCCTGGCTGGTCTCGGTGTCGCTCACGGTGTGCGGCGCATGGATCATCTGGGAGGCGCGCTCCGGCGGCTTTCGCGCGCTGGAGGCACCATCGGGTGCGCCACAGGCCAACTGGACCGGTCTGGTGTGGGTGTCGGCCGGTTTGCTGATGAATGCGGCGCTGATCACTAGCATCGGCTTCATCTTCAGCTGCACGCTGTGCTACGTGCTGGCGGTGCAGGGCTTGCGCCGCGCCGCACTGGCGCCCGGGCAAGCAGCGGGCGGTCTGCGGACATGGGTCACTGATGTGGTGGCAGGCCTGCTGATTTCGGCGCCTGTGTTCTGGATGTTCACCCAGTTTCTGGCCATCAACCTGCCAGGGCTCACCAGCACTGGCTGGCTCTGAGCGAGGTACACCATGGATATCGATATCTTCAATGCCCTCATGGCCGGTTTCGCGACCGCCATCACGCCGGCCAACCTGATCTGGTGTCTTGTGGGCTGTGCGCTCGGCACAGCAGTCGGCGTGCTGCCTGGCATCGGGCCGGCAGTGGCTGTGGCCATGCTGCTGCCGATCACGGCCAAGGTCGACGTGACTGCGTCAATGATTTTTTTCTCCGGCATCTACTACGGTGCGATGTACGGGGGCTCCACCACCTCCATCCTGCTCAACACACCGGGTGAGACTGCCAGCATGGTCACGGCCATGGAAGGCAACCGGATGGCCAAGAGCGGGCGGGCTGGCGCTGCACTGGCCACAGCCGCCATTGGCTCCTTCGTGGCGGGCACCATTGCCACGGTGATCGTCACACTGTTTGCGCCGTGGGTGGCAGAGTTTGCCGTCAAGCTCGGGCCGCCTGACTATTTCCTGTTGATGCTGCTCGCCTTCACCACTGTCAGTGCCGTGCTGGGCAAGAGCACGCTGCGCGGCATGACGGCGCTGCTGGTTGGCTTGGCTGCGGGTTGCGTTGGTCTCGACCAGATTTCCGGCCAGGGCCGCTACACCGGCGGTGTGCCGGAGTTGCTGGACGGCATCGAGATCGTGCTGGTCGCTGTCGGCCTCTTTGCGGTGGCCGAAGTGCTGTACGCCGTGCTCTATGAAGGCCGGGTGGTGGAAGGCCAGAACCGCTTGAGCCGGGTGCACATGACCAAGCGCGACTGGAAGCGTTCGATACCGGCGTGGTTACGCGGCACCGCCATCGGCACCCCATTCGGCTGCATTCCCGCCGGTGGCACCGAGATCCCGACCTTCCTGAGCTACGCGACCGAAAAGAAGCTGGCCAAGACACCCGAGGACAGGGCCGAGTTCGGCACCAGCGGTGCGATTGAAGGCGTGGCAGGCCCCGAGGCGGCCAACAACGCGACCGTGACGGCCGCGCTGATTCCGCTGCTCACGCTGGGCATTCCCACCTCCAACACCACCGCCATCCTGCTGGGGGCATTCCAGAACTACGGCATCCAACCTGGCCCCCAACTGTTCACCAACTCTGCTGCGCTGGTATGGGCGCTGATTGCCTCGCTCTACATCGGCAACGTGATGCTGCTGGTGCTCAATCTGCCGCTGGTCGGGCTGTGGGTCAAGCTGCTCAAGATTCCCAAGCCGCAGCTCTATGCAGGCATCCTGATTTTTGCGACGGTGGGTGCCTACGGCATGCGCCAGAGCGCGTTTGACCTGTTCCTGTTGTATGCCATCGGCCTGCTCGGTGTGGTGATGCGCCGCTTTGACTTCCCGACCGCGCCGGTGGTCGTTGGCATGATTCTCGGCCCGCTGGCCGAAGCGCAGCTGCGCAACGCGATGTCGATTGGCGAGGGCAGTGCTGCGGTGTTCTTCCAGCGTCCGATGTCGATCACGCTGATGGTGATTGTGGTCGGCGTGCTGGTGCTGCCGCGTCTGGCCAAGCGCTGGTCGGCGCGCGGCGTTCCCGCCTGAGGGATTGCTGCACAGGGTCGTCCGCGGACTTCGCGGGCAGGGCTTGCCGTGTGGCATGGAACGTGCATACACTTTGTTACATCGGACGGGGAGTCATGCCAGCCCCTGACCGGTGAACAGCAATCCCTGGCGTGGAGAACCTCATGCGCACTGTTCCGCGACGTACTTTTCTGGGTGGGGTGGGGGTGGCCGGTATGGCCATGGCGATCCCGGGCATCAGCTCTGCGCAGGCGCCGAAAATCCCCAAACTGGGCAACAAGCTCAAGATCGTGATTCCGGCGGTCTCGCGCAGCAGTCTCGACCAGACCGGTCGCGCACTCGGGGATGCCATGGTCGGGCTGGGTATCACCGACGAGATTGAATACGACAACCTGGACGGCAAGGGCGGCACCGTCGGCTTGATGACCTTCGTTGACAAGCACAGCGCCGACCCCAATGCCTTCTTCATGGGCGATACCACGCTGGTGGGCTCCATCGCGGTACAAAAGCCGGCGGCAACGCTGGCCCGGGTGCAACCTGTGGCCCGCCTGATCAGCGACTACCTGGTGGTGGTTGTCGCTGCCAATTCGCCCATCAAGACCGTCAACGACCTGGTTCAGCGTCTGCGCACTGCGCCCAAGCAGACGGTGATCGGCATTGGCACTGCAGGCGGCGTGGATCATGTGTTCACCGGGCTGCTGGCCAAGGCGGCCGGCGGGCCGCTGGACGACACCACCTACCTGCCGTTTGCGCGCAGCTTCGAGCTTGTCGAGGCGGTGATGATGGGCAAGGTGGCGGTGGGCATCACCAGCTACAGCGTGTTCGCACAGGACATTGCTGGTGGCAGGCTTCGCGCGCTGGGCGTGTCGTCGGCCAAGGCGGCCTACGGCGTGAAATCCTTGCGTGAGCAGGGCGTGGACGTGGACCTGACCA
>CALSAU010000077.1:0-8052 GCA_943372985.1 Polaromonas sp. YR568
TGCACATGACGCTGACCGATCCGGTGAATGCCAGTACCGCCGATGCCGTCATTGCCGCACTGGCACCCGAAGTGGATCGGCTGAACCAGACCGACCCACTGGTGCTCGACAGGCTGTGCCTGTTTGTCGAGCGCCAGCCGGGCGCGAACTTCCAGCGCCTGCTGGATGTGAGGCTGTCGTCATGATCCGCGCAGCAACCAATCACCCGGCAGTCGGCGCGTGGGTCTTTGTCTGCGGCCCCTCTGGCTCGGGCAAGGACAGCGTGATCCGCTGGGCGCAACAAGCCTTGCAGGATCGCGCCGACATTGTGTTTGCCCGCCGCTACATCACCCGCCCGGTGCATACCGGCTCAGACCACGACCCGGTCACTGGGCCAGAATTTGATGCGATGGTGCAGTCCGGTGCGTTGCGGTGGCACTGGACAGCGCATGGTTTTGGCTACGGTATCCCGCTGCACTACGAGCGCGACATCGCCGCAGGCAAACGGGTGGTGGTGAATGGCTCACGCGAACACGTGCAGGCGCTGGTGGGCTCACCCAGCCTGCGGGTGGTGCAGATCACCGCTGACAGCACCGCGCTGGTACAGCGCCTGAGGGCACGTGGACGTGACAGTGCAGAGGCAGTGGCAAATCGACTGCAGCGCAATGCGGAGTTCCACGACATGGCCTGTGATCTGCTGATCGCGAACGACACTGGCCTGGCACACGCGGGCAGACAGCTGGCTGACTACCTTGTCAGCGCAGCAGCAGACACAGAAACGGAGACGGGCGTGGCCCCGGTGACAGCAAAACGTACTTTTTCGAGCAGCGACTCGTAGTGCGCCCAGTCGGGCGTCACGGCGGCCGGGTTCTTGGCGCTGTCGTCCCACCGGCGCAGCGCCACGGCATCAGCCGCAAAGGGCTGCATGATGAACGCCCTCGCCTGCTGCGCATCGAAGGGACCGCCCTGCAGCGCCAGGCTGCGCTGCGATGCTGATGACAGCGTGGCCCAGTAGCCATCATCAATATGGCACAGGTAGCGCTTGGCATCCACATGCAGGCGAATCGGCTCCAGCACTGCGGGTGAAAACAGGGGCTTCAACAGTGGCAAGGCGAGATACTCATGGCGCCGGTCCTGGGTGGCCGGGCTTGCGGCCTCTCGCACAGCCACCCCGCTGGCAGCAACCAGATGACCGAGATCATGCAAGAGCGCTGCAGCAACCAGCGCCGGCCTGGCGCCTGCGCGCTCGGCCAGATGCGCGCACTGCAGCGCGTGCTGGCACTGGTTCACGGCCTCCATGCCGTACTGCACTGCGCCACGGGTAGCGTAGAGGGATGCGATAGCGTCAATGGACAAACCCATGGCCGGCCTCAAACCAGCGCCTTGCGGATACGCGCAGAGATCAGATCGATCACGCTCACCGTCACCACAATGATGATCATCACCGCGCAGGTCTCGGCGTACTGGAAGCCACGGATGATTTCCCACAGCACCACGCCGATACCACCCGCGCCCACCATGCCGACCACCGAGGCGGAACGCACATTGGATTCAAAGCGGTACAGCGTGTACGAAATCCACAGTGGCAGCACCTGCGGGATCACGCCATAGAGGATTTCTTCCAGCACGTTGGCACCGGTGGCACGAATGCCTTCCACCGGCTGCGGGTCAATCGACTCCACCGCCTCAGAGAACAGCTTGGCCAGAATGCCCGTGGTGTGGATGAACAGCGCCAGCACACCAGCGAATGGCCCCAGACCGACCGCCACAATGAACAGCATGGCAAACACCATTTCATTGATGGCGCGCGCGGCGTCCATCAACCGGCGCACCGGCTGCCGCACCCAAACCGGGGCGATGTTCGCTGAAGACAGCAGCCCCAGCGGCACCGCGCACACCACTGCCAGCACCGTGCCCCACAGCGCAATCTGCACCGTGATGATCATTTCGTTGACGTAGGTCGTCCACTGGCTGAAGTTGGGCGGGAAAAAACTCGCCGCGTACTCGGTCATGTTGCTGGAGTCGCGCACCAGATCGAGCGGGCGAATATCAGCGCCCTTCCATGACATCGCCAGCAAAGCGATCAGCACACCCCAGGCCATCAGGCCGAGCAGGCTGGCCTTGGGCGGCTGCGGCAGGCTGCCCGGCAGCTGGACGGAAAGCGGAACAGGGGTACTCACAGCCGACTCAGTTCTTCACCAGCTCGCTGAGCTTGCGGTCGATTTCGGCCACTTTGGCCTGCTTTTCGGCGGGCGGCAAGGCGGCGTCCGCTTCGAACTTGTTGCGCTCGCGGAACAGCTCCAGCTGACGGATGGGGACCAGCTGGGCATTGGTCGAGGGCTTGAAGCCAGAGAGCTTGGACAGCTTCATCAGGTTGTCTTTTTCGCTCTGGCCACCGTTGCCATAGGCGTAAAAGAAGTCCTTCAGCTTCTGCTTGGTCACTGCAGGCAGGTCCTTGTGCATGACCAGCGGGTCCAGCGGAATCAACGGGGATGTCCAGACGATGCGCAGGTCCTTGAACTTCTCCGGCATGCGCTCCTTGATCTTGTCCATGGTTTCGCTGTTGGTGACCGCCACGTCCACCTGCTTGTTGGCCGCAGCCAGGGCGTTGGTTTCGTGGTTGGCGCTGCGCGAGACCTTGAACGCGGTCTTGGGATCGATCTTGTTCTGTGCAAACACGTAGTAGCCGGGCACCAGAAAACCGGATGTGGAGTTGGGGTCTCCGTTGCCAAACGACAGGGTTTTGGCGCTCTTCAGAACATCGTCCAGGGTTTTGAGCGGGCTGTCCTTGTGCACGACAAAGTGCGAGTAATAGCCTTGGGTCCCATCAGCGTTGACCATCTGCGCGAAGACTTCACCGTTGGCGCGGTCCACCGCCTCCATGGCCGACTTGTTGCCGTACCAGGCCAGTTGCACCTTGTTAAAGCGCATACCTTCGATGATGCCCGCATAGTCGGGCGCAAAAAAGGCATTGACCTTGTAGCCGGTCTTTTTGGCCATGTCGTCCAGCAGGGGCTGCCAGCTTGACTTGAGGTTCTGCGTGGATTCAGTGGAAATGATGCCGAAGGTGATTTCCTTCAGGTCCTGCGCCTGGGCGGGTGTGAGAGCGACCAGCGCGGTGGTGGCAAGGCCAGCCAGCAGTTTCTTGATCATGGGGAGTTCCTTGGGGTTGATGCGAACAATGGGTATGAGATGAAAGGCTCGGACGACGTATGACGGAAAGCAATCAGGCAGCCTTCGCCAGCGGCGTGGGCCAGGCCAGATGAGGAACCTGCGGAGCTGGCCGCACCTTGTCTTCCAGACTGGAGATGTGGTCACCCAGCGAGAGGATGTCGTCGGCCTCGGCGCCATACAGGTCGCGCAGCACAGCAGGTGTGAGGCCCACCGACGGGCCGTCGTACACCACCTTGCCCTGGTGCAGCGCGACGGTGCGGGCGCAGTACTTGATGGCCACATTCACCTGGTGCAGCGACACCACCACGGTGCAACCGTCTTCGCGGTTGAGTTTGGCCAGAATGTCCATGACCTTGCGCGAGGACTCCGGATCCAGCGAGGCAATCGGCTCGTCAGCCAACACCACCTTGGCGCCCTGCACCATGGCACGGGCAATCGCGGCGCGCTGTTGCTGGCCTCCCGACAGGGTGGAGGCCCGCTGCGCATAGCACTCGGCAATGCCCACGCGGCGCAGCGCCTCGATGCCACGGGCTTTTTCTTCCGGCGTGAACCAGCGCAGCAGGCTGCGCCACATTGGCACCTGGTGCAGCGTACCCACCAGCACATTCACCAGCACCGGCAAGCGCCCGACCAGATTGAACTGCTGGAACACAAAGCCGATGCCCGAACGCACCGAGCGGATGTTGGAGGCGATCTTCCCGCCGCTCTGCACCGTACGGCCGTGGATCACGATGGAGCCCTGACCCGACGCGTCACCGGCCATCAAACCGGCCATGTGGCGCAGCAGCGTCGATTTGCCGGAGCCAGAGGCGCCGATCAGCGCCACCATTTCGCCGGGGGCAATGGTCAGGTCGATCTGCTGCAGCGCGCGACGGCCGTTGCCAAAGGTCTTGTCGAGTCGGCTGATTTCAATGGCTGCTTGGGATGCGTGGGTCATGGTCGCTCCGGTGGGAAGGGTTGCCGAGAATCTAGGTTCGCAATGTGTCGATTTCGTGTCAGGCTTCCCTGCCAGGTCGGCTGGCCCCCCACAGAGTGGCTCTTCTGCGGCTTTGCGGCACGGTGACGTCCGTGCACAATGTCCGGATGCCTTATCTGCCGCCCTTCATTGCCCCCACCCGCTACCGAGACCCGGCTGCCGCACTGGCGCAGGTGCGCACCATTTACGACCAGCAGATTGCCCACCTGCGCGACGCGATGCAGCGCTATGTGGCGGGCGAAACCCTTCCCGGCCATGTGCGGGCCTGCTACCCCTTTGTGCGCATCCACACCGACACGGTGGCCCGTGCGATTCTGGAAACACCTGACATTGACCAGCTCAGCTACGGCTTTGTGGCTGGGCCCGGCCGCTTCGAGACCACGCTGACGCGGCCCGACCTGTACGGCAACTACTACCTGGAGCAGTTCCGGCTGCTGATGAAGAACCACGATGTGGAGCTTGAAATCGGTACCAGCACGCAGCCGATCCCGATCCATTTCTCGTTTGCCGAAAACGACCACATTGAAGGCAGCATGAGCCCCGAACGCCGCACGCTGATGCGCGACGTGTTCGACCTGCCCGATCTGGCGGCGATGGACGATGGCATCGCCAACGGCACCTACGAGCCGCGTGCTGGCGAGCCGCAGCCGCTGTCGCTCTTCACCGCAGCACGGGTTGACTATTCATTGCAGCGGCTGCGCCACTACACCGGCACTTCGCCGCACTGGTTCCAGAACTTTGTGCTGTTCACCAACTACCAGTTCTACATCGACGAGTTTGTGCGGCTGGGCCATGAGGCCATGGCCGACCCGAACAGTGACTACATCGCCTTCATCGAGCCCGGCAACGTGGTGACGCGGCGCGCGGGCCTGCCTGCAGAGGCGGGCGACGACCTGGGCGTGCCGCCGCCGCGCCTGCCGCAAATGCCGGCCTACCACCTGCTGCGCGCGGACCGCACCGGCATCACCATGGTCAACATCGGCGTCGGGCCAGCAAACGCCAAGAACATCACCGACCACATCGCCGTGCTGCGCCCGCATGCATGGATCATGCTGGGCCACTGCGCGGGCCTGCGCAACAGCCAGCAGCTGGGCGACTACGTGCTGGCCCACGGCTATGTGCGCGAAGACCATGTGCTGGATGAAGAGCTGCCGCTGTGGGTACCCATTCCGGCACTGGCCGAAATCCAGAAGGCGCTGGAGCAGGCCGTTCAGGACGTCACCGAAGCCACCGGCACCGACCTGAAACGCATCATGCGCACCGGCACCGTGGCCAGCACCGACAACCGCAACTGGGAGCTGCTGCCCAACAACACGCCACAGCGCCGCTTCAGTCAGAGCCGTGCGGTAGCGCTCGACATGGAAAGCGCAACGATTGCCGCCAACGGCTTTCGCTTTCGTGTGCCCTACGGCACCCTGCTGTGCGTGAGCGACAAGCCCCTGCACGGCGAGATCAAGTTGCCCGGCATGGCCAACCACTTCTACCGCGAGCGGGTCGACCAGCACCTGCGCATCGGCATCCGCGCCATTGAGCTGCTGCGCGCAGAGGGCCTGAGCCAGTTGCACAGCCGCAAGCTGCGCAGCTTTTCCGAAGTCGCCTTCCAGTAGATTTTTGCGCAGTGAGCCCATGCCCTCCACACTGATCCAGATCACGCCCGAAACCCACGGCGTCGAGATCGACCTGATTTACGCCAGCCCGAACAACTTCACTGGCCAGGTGATTTACGACCACGCGCTGTGCTACCTGCACCGCGAGGCGGAGGCGTGTTTGCGCAAGGCGATTGCGGCGGCGCGCCAGCTCGGTTACGGCATGCGGGTGCTGGATGCCTTCCGCCCTCAGGAGGCGCAAGAAGCCCTCTGGGCGGTGGCGCCCAACCCCGACTACATTGCCGATCCGGCCAAGGGCTCCAACCACACGCGCGGTGTGGCGGTGGATTTGACGCTGATCGACCCCAACGGGCAGGCGCTGGACATGGGCACGCCGGTGGACACCATGCACCCCGCCTCACACCACTTTCATCGGGATCACCCGGCGCAGGTGCAGGTCAACCGCATGCTGCTGCTCACGGTGATGCTGGAAGCCGGCTTTGTGCACCATCCCAAGGAGTGGTGGCATTACCAGCTGCCCGACGCGCAGCGCTTTCCGCTGATTGACAGCCAGAGCGCCGAGGCGCGGGCGCTGCATGTTTCACAGCACGGATAGGCTTCTTCCAGCGATCAGGTTCCAGCCACACGCGGCTTCACCCGCGAAGCCGCCAGCTTGGCGTTGGTGCGCGCCACTTCCACATCAGCGTCAAAGGCCAGCGCCACGCCCATGCGGCGTTTGACAAAGCTCTCGGGCTTGCCGAACAGGCGAATGTCAGAGTTGGGCACATGCAGCGCATCAGCCACGCCGTCGAACACAATGCCCTGCGCATCGACACCACCGTAAATCACGGCACTGGCGCCGGGGCTTTTGAGCGCGGTGTTCACTGGCAGGCCAAGAATGGCGCGGGCATGCAGCTCAAATTCGTTCTGCCACTGGGTACACATCGTCACCATGCCGGTGTCGTGCGGGCGCGGGCTGACTTCGCTGAACCAGACGTCGTCGCCTTTGACAAACAGCTCCACGCCGAACAGACCCTGGCCTCCCAGGTTATCCGTCACCGCCTTGGCGATGTCGCGGCTCTTTTGCAGGGCAGCGGCGCGCATCGGGTGCGGCTGCCAGCTTTCCACATAGTCGCCACTCACCTGGATGTGGCCAATCGGATCGCAGAAGTGCGTCTCCACCTGGCCACCCTCGCCCAGCGCACGCACGGTGAGCTGGGTGATCTCGTAATCAAAATCAATGAAGCCCTCGACGATGATGCGGCCGTGGCTCACGCGGCCACCGGCCATGGCGTAATCCCAAGCCTTCTTCACATCGTCCGGCCCGGCGATCTTGCTCTGCCCTTTGCCGGATGAACTCATCACCGGTTTGACGATGCAGGGGTAGCCGATCTTGCTGTCAATCGCCGCCTGCAACTCAGCCAGCGAGTCGCAGAACACATAGGGGCTGGTCGGCAGGCCCAGTGTTTCGGCGGCGAGGCGGCGAATGCCTTCGCGGTCCATCGTCAGGCGCGCAGCGCGGGCCGTCGGGATCACGCGCACCACGCCGGCGGCTTCCAGCTCTTCCAGCATGGGGGTGGCAATCGCCTCAATCTCGGGCACCACCAGATGCGGGCGCTCTTTTTCAATCAGGGCTTTCAGCTGCGCCGGGTCGCTCATCGTGATGGTCCGCGCGTGGTGCGCCACCTGCTGGCCGGGCGCGTTCTCGTAACGGTCGGTGGCGATGGTTTCCACGCCCAGCCGCTGCAAGGCAATCAACACCTCCTTGCCCAGCTCGCCGGAGCCGAGCAGCATGACTTTGGTGGCGTGAGGGGAGAGGGGGGTGCCGAGGGTGGTCATGGGATTGGGTAGTAAGTGGGGGGAGGAGGCAAGAGCTCAATTATCGCTGGGCGTCCGTTGCGACGGGGCAAGGCTGCAGCCCCAAAAAATAAGGCCTGCACGAACAACCCGGCAGGCCCTTGCGCGTGACGTTACCGGCCACGTCCAATCAACTTAAGCGCCAGATCAACCCACCGCCTCAATGATGCGAATGTCGCGCTTGGCGCCGTTGCCCAGCGCCCGCAGCGCCTCCTGATAGCCTGGACTGTCGTGCGCGGCGGTGGCCTGCTCGACACTGTCGAACTCGATCAATACCGCACGCTCCTTCACGCCGGCTTCATACACCACCGACGGCATGCCGCGCGCCAGAAAGCGGCCGCCTGCTGCCGTCAGCGACGGGCCGGCGAGCTTGGCGTATTCGGCCATGGCGGCTTGGTCGTGAATGGCGTGGTAGGTGGAAATCCAATAGGCTTTGGGCATGAGTTGTCTCCTGTTCAGAATCAGAAACCGACCGTGGTG